>JAPKAF010000072.1 GCA_028825365.1 Flavobacteriaceae bacterium
CAAAAGCATTTATTCTGATATTATCAAAATAATTATTTCCAAAAACATTATTTACTGTAAAGAACGGGCTAATTTTTAATTTACTAAACCTTAGTTCTTTTCCTATTTTAAAGTTAATAGTTTTTGAATCAGATATTTTTACTGAATTTAAGTTATCAGCATAAATATTGCCTATTGATTTAAAGTTTAAATTAATAAACAATTCATTTTTAGTACTGTATTCTAAATTAACATTCATCATACTATCAGGCACTCCTGGTATTTTATTTCCTGAATAATCATTTCCTTTATCTATAAATTGATCAAACATATATTTTCCAATGCTATATGATGTTTCAATATTGATTGATTGATTTATTCTTATTGAGCTGGACAACTCTAATCCACTTCTTTTTGATTTTCCAGCATTATTATAGAATTTTTGATTTGGGAAATTTTCATCTTCATATGATAAAACTTCATTTTTTGTTGAAGAGTTAAAGTAGACAATATCAAAGTTTAAATTATTTAAAGAATTAAAGAGTGATAATCCAAATTCAAAATTTAAAGATTTTTGAGACTTAAGCGTGTTATTAAATCCACTTCCAATAGGAGACGAGCTAAACTCATTTAATGTTGGCGTTTCAAACCCTGTACTAATATTTGCATATAACCTGCTGTATTTTGATGTTTTATAGTTAATCCCAAAACTTGGATTAAAAGAGTTTAAATTTATTCTATCTGAAGAATTACCATCAATTAAAAATAAATCTTCTAAATCGACTTTATTTGTATCATACCTTATACCTGAACTAAAAGTGAGATTTTTTAAACTGTAGTTGTTGATTATGTAAATACCTAAGTTCGAAAATTTCTCATATTGGTCAAGAACTTGCTCTCCTATTAGCCCCTTATTGTTGTTGTATCTTTTTCTTAAATCGCTTTGATTTCCAATATCAAATCCAATTTGAGTTTTTATATTGTTATTTAGAAGCAAACTCGCTCCAATTCCCCAATATTTTCTATCTAAATTTATAACCCCACCATTATTAACTGGAATTTTTCCGCTGAAATCTCTTTTAGAGAAAAACAAATAGCTAGAGAATGAAGTTCTACTAGAAATTTGTTTTTTAAAATCTGCACTTAATTTAGAGTGAGCTATACTTTCTTCAGTTTTATAAATTAGATTTCGATCTCTAGCCTGCCTTCTGTTTTGAGTTACTTCTTTAATTGTTAACCCTCCTGAGTCATATGCGTATGGGCTATTTACGTAATTAAAATTTAATCCTAAATATGAATCATTAGAGATTTTTCTCTTAATTCTTAGATTGAAATTAGTATTTTTAAATCCACTGTAATCTCTATAACCATCACTTTTAGTTTCACTTAATAAAAAAGTATAATGAGTGTTATTGTTTTTATAACCTATGATTGCCTGCTTTTTGCTTTGATTGTTAGACCCTAATGAATATCCAATTTTCGAAAAATTATTATTAAAATCCGAAATAGTTTTAATTTTAATAACGCCTGCAGATGAATTTCCGTAAAATGAAGAACTTACCCCTCTAATAAGTTCTATTTTTTCTATAATTTCTAGATTTAAATTATCTAACTGTGTTTGACCATCAGGTGTTGTTTCAGGGACTCCATCAACTATTAATTTGATTCCTCTGATTCCAAAATTAGCTCTAGATCCAAACCCTCTAATTGATATTCTAGCATCTTGAGCAAAGTTATTGTCATTTGAAATGAATACTCCGGGAATTCTTTCAATATATTCGCTTAAGTAAAACTGGTTAGCAGTTATTTGAAATTTTGAATAGTTTTTTGCGGATATTGAGAAAGGTGAATTTTTAAGGCTGTCCTTGATTTTAGTAATTGTAACTACAACTTCTTTTAATTGTATGCTGTCTTTTATATAGTTTTGCGAATAACAAAAAAAAACTTGTAATATAAATATTGTAACTATTTTTTTATTTAGCACTTGCACTGGATGAGTTAGATAATAATCCTTTTAGTTCTGAAATTTCTTCTGCTGAAAAATATCGCCATTCACCTATTGAAATGTCTAGCTTTATATTCATTATCCTAATTCTTTTTAGTCTTTTAACTCTGTAACCAAGCTCTTCACACATTCTTCTAATTTGCCTATTTAAACCTTGAGTTAAAATGATTTTAAACTCATAATCTTTTACATATTTAACTTCACAAGGTCTAGTTACTGTGCTTAGGATGGGTACTCCTTTGCTCATTTTTTTAATAAAATCATTATTAATGGGTTTGTCAACTGTAACATGATATTCTTTTTCATGTTGGTTTTTTGCTCTTAGAATTTTATTTACAATATCTCCATCATTGGTTAGAAATATCAAACCCTCGCTTGTTTTGTCTAATCTTCCAATTGGAAATATTCTTTGAGGGTGATTAATAAAATCAATAATGTTGCTTTTTTCTACTCCAGAGTCAGTTGTGCAAACTATCCCTTTGGGTTTATTTAGCATCAAGTATAATCTTTTGATGTTTTTTTTTGAAATCCTTTCTCCATCAACTAAAATGTCGTCTTCTAAACTAATTTTAGATCCCATTACCGCAATTTCTCCATTGATTGTTACCCTGCCGTCTACAACATATTTATCAGCCTCTCTTCTAGAACAAAAGCCAGCTTGACTTAAAAATTTATTAATTCTAACGTTGTTTTCACTCATAATTTTTTATTACAAATCGATTAATCCTTCAGGCAAATTAAAAGTTATTATTTTATTTTTCTTATTTAATTCAATTAAAAATTCGTCAACAAGAGGAATCATGATATTTTTATCTCCATTATTTATTATAATTATTGTTTGAGAAGTTTGATCATTGATTTCCACAACTTTTCCTATTTCGCCAGTATTCTTGTCAACAACTTTAAAACCAATTATCTCGTGATAATAAAATTTCTTTCCTACAAGTTTTGGTAAATCTTTTAAAGGTAGAAAGGCTTCTTTTTTAAGAATTTCATTTGCTTTTTTCTCATTGTCAATATTTTCAAATTTAATTCTCAGTAAACTAGATTTATGTAAAGAAATTTTATTTATAATATGAGGAACTAGCGTGTTATCTAATTCAATAAAGATGCTTTTAAAATCTATTGAATTAATTTCATCAACATCTAGCTTTAATAGAATTTCTCCTTTGAAACTAAATTTTGATACGATTTTTCCAAGATAGTAACAATCTTGTTTTTTCATCGTAGTTAAGTAGAGTGTTATTTTTTTTCTTTAGCAGGCGCTTCTTCAGCAGCAGGCGCTTCTTCAGCAGCAGGCGCTTCTTCAGCA
>JAPKAF010000007.1 GCA_028825365.1 Flavobacteriaceae bacterium
AAGTTAAAACAAAAAGTATGTTTGATAATTTAATTTGAATGTCATGATGCATTTGCTATTGATAATATAGAAGGATGGACGGTAGTAGACTATGATGGTAGTGCTACTTATGGTTTCAGTAATGCAAATTACCAAAATGAGGAATATGTAGGTGCTGGTATTATTTGGAATAATAATCAAGTATCAGCAGTTGACGGAACGGATATTACTGGATACAATACATACGAAGGAGATCAAGGGTTATATTTCGTTACTGCAACTAGTTTGCTTAACGATGACTGGATGATAGGTCCTGAATTTACTATAGAAGGAGTTAATTCACCATCACTTAGTTTTTGGGCAAGATCCGTAACAAATGAATGGGGCTTAGAAAGGTTCAAAATCGGTATAGGAAGTACTACAAACCCTGATGATTTTACTATTATATCTTCTGGTGCTTATGTAGAAGCCCCTGTAGAATGGACGCAATATCAATACGATTTAAGTGCTTATGTTGGCCAAACTGTGAGAGTAGGTATTCATTATGTGTCTTCAGATGCATTTTTATTACAAATGGATTCATTTGTTGTAGAAGGAACTCTTGGAATTAATGATATTGATAATCTTGAAATGAATATTTATCCAAACCCGGTTAATGGTAATTTTGTAACAATACAAACTCCAACAAATGGAGTTAAGTATGTTGAAGTATTTGATATCACTGGAAAAAGATTAATCAATACATCATTAACTGCTGATTCTTTAGAAGTTAGTTCATTAAGTGCAGGAATGTATCTTATCAAAGTAACTGTTGAGGGTCAAAGTAAAACATCCAAACTAGTTGTTAGATAATTACTTAATTAAATAATTTAAAAAAGCACCTTAATCTATTTTAGGGTGCTTTTTTTATAGTGCTTTTTTTTAATCTAACCATATTTAAATATATTAGTGCTATGGATAAGAAAAATTTTGCTGGACTTATAATAATTTTTGGAACAATGGGGGTTGACATGTATTCTCCATTACCTTCTTATTTGTTAGTTCCATTAATGTTAATTGGAATATTCTTACTTGCCTCTTCTTTATATGATATGTGGAAAAATAGAAATAATTAATCTTATTAAAATTTTATTTACTGACTTTTATTAGCCAACTGACCACAAGCTGCATCTATATCCTTACCCCTAGATCTTCGGAAGGTAACAGTGATCTTGTTTTTTTCTAAAATGTCCATATATAAATCAATAGCAGAATTTTTGGCCTGTATAAAATTTGGATCATCAATTGAGTTGTACTGTATTAAATTCACTTTACTTGGGGCGAATTTACAAAACTCTACGAGTGCATTAATATCTTCAATTTTATCGTTAATACCTTCCCAAACTACATATTCATAGGTGATTCTATTTTTAGTCTTTTCATACCAATATATTAGTGAGTTTCTAAGTTCTGTTAGAGTAAATTTCTCATTAAAGGGCATAATTGAGGTCCTAGTTTTTTCAATAGCACTATGAAGAGATACTGCTAACTTAAATTTTACATTATCGTCCGCCATTTTTTTTATCAATTTGGGAACTCCAGATGTCGAAACAACGATTCTTTTTGGAGACATTCCTAAGCCAGTAGGGGATGTTATTTTTTCGATTGCTTTAAGTACATTATTATAATTCATCAATGGTTCTCCCATTCCCATAAATACAATATTTGTTAAAGGCTTGTTGTGAAATTCTAAACATTGACTATTAATAGTCACCACCTGATCATAGATCTCATCAGGATTTAAGTTCCTCATTCTTTTAAGCCTTGCAGTTGCACAGAATTTACAATTTAAACTACACCCAACTTGAGAGGATATACAAGCGGTCATTCTTGTTTTTGTAGGGATTAAAACAGACTCTACAGTTAAACCATCATGTAACTTAATTGCATTTTTAACGGTTCCGTCAGAGCTTTTTTGAACCGATTCAATCTCAATATAATTAATTACAAATTCTGACTTGAGGGTATCTCTAATGTCTTTAGAGATATTTGTCATTTGATCAATATCTTTCAGGGATTTTTTCCACAGCCATTCATAGACTTGGTTACCTCTAAATGCTTGAAAACCTTTATCTAAAAAAAAAGTCCTAAGATCTTCAAGGGAAAGTGATCGAATGTCTTTTTTAATCATGGTTATATAATCAGCATTGCGTCACCATAACTAAAGAAATTATATTTCTTTTTAATGGCTTCTTCATATGCTCGTAACATAAAATCATGACCTGCAAACGCAGATGTCATCATCATTAAAGTTGATTTTGGCATATGAAAATTCGTAACCATACAGTTTGCTATACTAAACTCATATGGGGGGAAAATAAACTTATTTGTCCATCCAGTATATTCATTTAAGGTTCCACTTGACGATACTGAGCTTTCTATTGCTCTCATTGAAGTAGTTCCTATAGCACAAATTCTTCTTTTTTCTTTTAAAGCTTTATTAATTATTGTAGTTGCGTTTATGTCAACGTCAATCTCTTCGCTATCCATTTTGTGCTTAGATAAATCTTCTACTTCTACAGGGTTAAAAGTACCCAAACCAACATGTAAAGTAATTTCAGCAAAATTGATGCCTTTAATTTCTAAACGTTTTAATAAATGTCTAGAAAAGTGTAAACCTGCAGTTGGTGCCGCAACAGCTCCTTCGTTTTTGGCGAATATTGTTTGATATCTTTCTTTATCCTCAGCTTCAACTTCTCTATTAATATACTTCGGTAATGGAGTCTGGCCTAATTGAGTAAGTTTAGTTCTGAATTCATCGTATCCTCCATCAAATAAAAATCTTAAAGTTCTACCTCTTGAAGTTGTGTTATCTATTACCTCAGCTACTAAAGTATCGTCATCTCCAAAGTATAATTTATTACCAATTCTAATCTTTCTAGCCGGATCAACTAATACATCCCATAATCTTTGTTCCGAATTTAGTTCTCTGAGAAGAAATACTTCAATTCTTGCACCAGTTTTTTCTTTATTTCCATATAATCTAGCTGGGAAAACCTTCGTATTATTTAGAACCATTACATCCTCTTCATCAAAATAATCAATGATGTCTTTAAATGATTTATGTTCTATGGTTTGTTCTTTTCTGTTAAGAACCATCAATTTTGATTCATCTCTGTTTTCAGCAGGATATTCAGCTAATCGATCTTGAGGTAATTCAAATAGAAAGTGGGATAGTTTCATGTTATGTATATTTTATAGTTGGCAAATATACAATCTGGCAATAGGCAAAGTCAAGTAAATCAAGGTTTATTTATTTTTACTCCTATTTTCTCAAGGTCATTCCAGAATTTTGGATAGGACTTAGAAACAACATCTGCATCATTAATAGATATATTTGTTAAAACCGACAAAGGAGCAAAAGACATAGCCATTCTATGATCTTGATAAGTATCAATAGAAACATTATCAATTATTTTATTAGGAAGAAAGAATGATAGAGAATCGTCTGTGATAGTAACTTCAGTTCCAAGTTTCTTGATTTCGTTTTTTAAAGCCAGGAGTCTATTTGTTTCTTTTATTAATAAAGTTTTTAGACCAGTTAATACGCAACCAACTTTTAAACCTAGACATGTTACAGCTATAGTTTGAGCCAAATCAGGTGATGATACTAAATCAAAATTAACAGATGATATAGAGGTATTTGTTTTTTTTAGGATTATTGAATTATCAATAAAAACTGTTTCTACTCCAAAGTCAACAAATAATTTGGAAAGAATAGAGTCCCCTTGCAGGCTGCTTTTTTTAAAGGTATTGAGTGTTATTTCGGTATTAATTTTTGAGAGTGCAATAAAACTGTAATAGTAGGAAGCAGAGGACCAATCTGATTCAACTTGAAAAGTTTTGTTTAAATACGTACTATTAAACTTATCTATTTTGATAATATTATTCTTAAAAGTATAATTAATATCAATTTCATTTAGTAAGGACAAAGTCATTAATAAGTAGGGTTTTGAAGTGATTTCCCCTTTTAAATTAATTTCTAAACCATTTTTCAAAGAGCCACCAATTAATAATAAAGCTGTTACATACTGACTACTAACATTTGAGTCTAAACTAACTTTACTAATTTGCAATTCTTTACCCTTAATTTTTAGAGGGGGATACCCAGTCTTATCTAAATATTCTATATCAGCTCCTATGCTTTTTAAAGCATCTACTAAAATTTCAATCGGACGATCTTGCATTCTATTTGAACCTGTGAGAATGATCTCTTTAGACTTAGAAGATGCAAAAAATGCAGTTAGAAACCGCATTGCAGTACCAGCATGATGAATGTCGATTGTAGCTGATTGAGTACTTAAAGCCTCAATTAAGACGCTAGTATCATCAGAAGAAGAGAGGTTTACAATATCTATGTTAGGATATAATTCTTTTAGAATTAGTAGTCTATTGGATTCACTTTTAGATCCCGAAATAGACAAGTCTACTCCGCTTAAAATACTTGATTTTTGAAGTAATAAACTCATTAAATTAACTTATTGTTGTTATGGTGTCTATCATGGTCTCTTTTTGTTTTTAATGCCATTTTAGAGTCAAAAGATTTTTGAAGGTCTACACCTGTTTGGTTAGCCAAGCATAAAACTACAAACATTACATCAGCAAGTTCTTCTCCTAAATCTAAGTTTTTGTCCGATTCTTTTTCGCTTTGTTCTCCGTACCTCCTAGAAATTATTCTAGCGACTTCACCAACTTCTTCAGTGAGTTGTGCCATATTTGTTAATTCATTAAAATACCTAACTCCGTGATTCTTTATCCATTTATCAACTTGACTTTGTAAGTTTTTTATCTCCATAATTTATCTCTTTATTTTCAAAATTGAATCATATAATATTGTTACTGGACCGTCGTTGGAAAGATTCACTAACATATCAGCACCAAATACTCCAGATTTCAACTCTTTGTTTAATTTTTTATTAAGTTCACTTTCAAATACATGATAGATTGGCTTTGCTATTTCAGGCTTAGCAGCTTTAATAAAACTAGGCCTATTTCCTTTTAAAACATTTGCCTGTAGGGTAAATTGACTAATAAGTAAGACCTCTCCATTAATATCATTAATATTGTCATCAAATTCATTAAACATTCTAAGCTTTACTATTTTATTTATGAGCCATTGTATGTCTAATTCTGAATCATCTTCCGCTATACCCAAAAATATAAGCATACCTTTTTGAATAGAAGATACTAATTTACCATTTACTGTAACATCGGCTTTTTGAACTCTTTGGATAACAGCTTTCATAAAGCATCAAAATTATCAACTCTATAACTAGATTTTTCATCTTCAAGAATTTGAAGGTAATTTTCGTATCTAGAAAGTGCAATTTTTCCTTCATCAACAAGCTTCTTAATTATACATTTAGGCTCATTAATATGCATGCAATCATTAAATTTGCACTGATTTATCCGTTTATAAAATTCTGGGAAATAATTCTTAATATCACTTTTCTCAAAATCTACTATTCCAAAGCCCCTGATTCCCGGGGTATCAATAATTTTTGCTCCAAAGTCTAAATCATAAAGTTCAGCATTTGTAGTGGTATGTTGACCCTGTGCATGTTGAACTGAGATATCCTTCGTTCTTAAGTTCAAGTTTGGCTGAAGAGAGTTTATCAAAGTAGACTTGCCTACGCCTGAATGCCCTCCAAACATACTCACTTTATCTTTCATAATAAGCTGAACCTTGTCAATATTAAATCCGTCCTTTGCAGAAATTTCATGGCAGGTGTAGCCTATTTCACCATATATTTTGATTAACTTTTTTAATATCTTTTTTTCATCTGTATTTAATAAATCAACCTTATTAAATAATAATACGGTATTAATTGAATATGCATTTGAGGTAAGTAAAAATCGATCGATAAAATTTGTTGATGTTGTAGGGCCAGAGATAGTTACAATCAAAAAAACAACATCAATATTAGAAGCTAAAATATGTGTTTGCTTAGATAAGTTGACAGATTTTCTTAAAACATAATTTTTCCTTTCACAAATATTATGAATCACTCCTGTTTCAACATCACTATTTGTTTCTAATTCAAAATCTACATAATCTCCAACCGCAATTGGGTTAGTACTTTTAATACCATCTAATCTGAATTTGCCCTTAATTCTACAATCAAATTGTTTGTTATTTAGGGTTTTAACAGAATACCAGCTTCCCGTTGATTTATAAACTAATCCTCTCATTATTACAAAGATGGAGATTAATAACTCTCAATGCAAAAAAAATACTTTAATAATCTATTCTTTAAAAATACTTTCTTGATGATTAATAGATTCTTGATGAATAGCTTTAAAAACTCGTAAAATAAATTGTTCACTTAAGCCTTTTAACTTTCCTTGTGCAATCATTTTTTCGAGTATCTGATTCCATCTTTTTGATTGTAAAACAGCAACATTATTTTCTTTTTTCAAAGCTCCTATTTCTTCGGCTATATTCATTCGATTACCTAAAATATCTAACAATTGGTTATCAACTAGATTAATTTTTGTTCTCAAATGATTCAAATTATTTTTATACTCATCTGCTTCATCCGTAATTTTTCTAATTGTTAAGTCCTTTATAATCTTTAAAAGTTTTTCTGGTGTAATTTGTTGAGCAGCATCACTCCAAGCATTATCTGGGTCATGATGAGTTTCTACCATAAAGCCATCATAGTTCAAATCTAAAGCAGTTTGACATAAATCAAATATCATATCTCTTCTACCTCCCATATGGGATGGATCTAAAATTAAAGGCAGATCAGGGAATTTATTTTGCAATTCTATTGCAATTTGCCATTCTGGATTATTTCTATAATTAGTTTTTTCATAGGTAGAAAAGCCTCTATGTATAACTCCTAAATTTTTTACATTACAAGAGTGAAATCTCTCAACTGCTCCAAGCCATAAAGCTAAGTCTGGATTAACAGGGTTTTTTATTAGTACTGTTTTATCAGTCCCCTTTAGTGCCTCTGCAATTTCTTGAACAATAAATGGACTTACAGTTGAGCGGGCACCTACCCATAATATATCTATATCGTGTTTTAATGCAAGGTCAACATGATTAGCATTAGCAACTTCAGTACTAATAAGCATACCTGTTTCTTGTTTTGCCTTTTGAAGCCATTTTAAGCCTAAAGCGCCTACTCCTTCAAAATTACCTGGCCTAGTTCTAGGTTTCCATATTCCAGCTCTAAAAACAGTAGCTTTAGTGTTTTTTAGACTATGTGCTATTTTCAACACCTGTTCTTCCGTCTCAGCACTACATGGCCCCGCTATAGTTAGAGGGTGATTGAGGTTAAATTTATCAAGCCAAGTTCTAAGTTCTTTATTGTTTTTCATTTTAATTTAATCCTTTAAGTATGTTTTTTATATAATTTGTTTTTTTCATTTGATTTTTCAACTCAACAGAATCATCCTTTTGAATTAAGATTTTAAATTTTTTTAAATTTATAATATATTCATCCAGACTTTCTATAATATTATCTTTATTTAATTTAAAAATTGGCGCCCACATATCTGGAGAACTTTTAGCCAGTCTAACTGTAGATTCAAAACCACTACCAGCCATATCAAAAATATTATTTTCATTTTTTTCTTTATCCATAACAGTCTTTCCTAACATAAAAGAACTAATATGTGATAAATGAGAAACGTATGCTATATGCTTGTCGTGAGATAGTGAATCCATGTATCTGATATTCATATTTATACTTTTAAATATATCTTCAGCAGTTTTTAGTAATTTTTGATCTGTTTTTTCAGTGTCACACAGAATAATTGTTTTATCATTAAATAGACCTGAAAATGCTGATTCAGGTCCTGAAAATTCAGTCCCTGCTATAGGATGAGATGCTAAATAATTTCTTCTATTTTTGTGATCAGTAACTTTATCACAAATATTGTTTTTTGTTGAACCAAAATCTATTACTAATGTCTTTTCATTAATAATATCTAAGACGTCTATTATAATATTATTAGCAATATCAACAGGTGTAGCGATAAGAACTAAATCAGCAATATGTAAAGCCTCAAAGTCAGACTTCTGATCAATTAAATTTAGCTTTATTGCTAGATCTAAACTATCCTCAGAAATATCTATTCCATGAATTTTGATTTCAGGAAATATTTTTTTTATATCCAAACAAAGGCTACCACCTATAAGGCCTACCCCAATAACAAAAACATTATTCATTGATTCTTTTAATTGCTTTAGTTATTAATTCTTTTGTCGCACATAATGAAAAACGTACATAACCCTCTCCGTTAGATCCAAATATATCACCTGGAGCTATAAAAATATTATACTTATCTAATAGCTCATTAGTAAACTCTTTTGATTTAGTATCGTTATTAATTTTAGCCCAAATAAACATACCAGATGATTTATTATCGTATTCACAATTTAAACTATCTGCTAATTTTTTAACTAACACTCTTCTTTCTTCATATATATCATTCATTTTATCAAACCATGAATTTGGAGAATTTAAAACTGCAATTGCAGCTTTTTGAATTGGATAATACATACCAGAATCCATATTACTTTTAACAGTTAATATATTTGTAATATTTGCTTTATTTCCGCATACCATACCAACTCTCCAGCCGGACATATTAAATGTTTTGCTTAAAGAGTTTAGCTCTAAACAATAGTCTTTAGAGCCTTTGACATTAAATATACTAATTGGTTTACGGTTTAATATAAAACTATATGGATTATCGTTAACTAACAAAATTTGATGTTTTTTAGCAAAACTAATTAACTCTTCTAAAAAATTTATATCACAATTAGCTCCGGTTGGCATATGTGGATAATTTACCCACATCAACTTAACTTTTTTTAAATTAATCTTTTCTAATTCCTTTAAATTTGGGAGCCAGTTATTTTCAGATTTTAAATCATAAAAAATTGGTTTTGCTTGGACTAAATTTGTGGCAGCAGCATAGGTAGGATATCCTGGATTAGGGATTAAAACCGAATCACCAACATTTAAAAATGCAAGTGAAATATGCATTATACCTTCTTTACTACCCATAAGAGGTAATATCTCTGAAGTGAAATCTAAATCTACATCATAATGTTTATTATAAAATTTAGAGATTGAAATTCTCAAATCTTCTAATCCGTTATAACTTTGGTAACTATTCGCACTCTGATCTGTCAAACTAGCTTTGAGAGCTTCCAAAGCTTCTTGAGGCGGTTGTAAGTCAGGACTTCCTATACCTAGATTAATTATCGGCTTGCCTTTTTTTATTAAAGAATTTACTTCTTTTAACTTTGTAGAAAAATAATATTCCTCGATTATATTTAATCTATCTGCCTTAGTTATCATTTCTTTCTGTTTTCATATTCTCCCAATATTTTAAAATCTTTAGCCATTATGGACATAATAGATTTGGCCTTCTCGTAATCTCTAAATTCATCAAAGGTAATATCAATAAAAAAAGAGTAGACCCAAGGAGTATCTATTTTAGGTAATGACTGGATTTTTGTTAAGTTTAATTTGCAGTCACTAACTACATTTAATATAGCTGCTAAACTACCTCTCTTATGGTCTAATTCAAACTTAATAGATGCCTTACTAATATTTTCAATTTTATTATTTGGGAATTTTTGAAGTATTACAAAACGCGTTTCGTTATGCCTTATGGTTTGAATACTCTTTTTAATTATTTTCAGAGAGTATAGCTCAGCTGCTAAATCACTTGCAATTGCAGCTATACATTGAAGTTTGTGTTCACTAATTCTTTTTGCTACCTGTGCTGTATCTTTATCTTCTACTAATTTAATGTGCGGATATTTTTTAAAGAAATCTTTACACTGTAAAAGCGCCATTGGGTGAGAGTGAACTTCTTTGATGTCATTAATGTCTTGACCCTCTAAGCAGATTAAATTATGCTGTATATCTAAATATTTTTCTCCAACAATATGAAGATTATTTTCATCAATCAAAGCATAATTAGGTATTAATGAACCCGCAATAGAATTCTCCAAAGCCATAACTCCATAGTTGCATTTTTCGTTAACTAAAGATTCAACTAAATCATCAAAACTAATAAACTCTTTTATAGCAGCTTTATTTTCAAAATATTGCTTAGTTACAATATGATGAAAAGAACCAATTATTCCTTGTATGCCTATTAAATTTTTCATAAAAAAAAGCCTCGATTTTCGAGGCTCACATAAATATTTAGTTATAAACTATAAATATATGACCTCGCTCTTATAAAACACATAAAAATAATAATAGAATTTATATAAATAATTTGTCATATCTCTAATGAATAAGTAACTAATGTATGTAAATTTTTAATATTTTAACATTATAATAGAATAAAATTCAAAATATTACTTCAAAATTAAATCAGATAGCCATGTTCCTACTTCAGATGTGCTAAAACTATTTTGTCCATTAGACAAATCCTCAGTTACAATTAATTTTTCCAAAGAAAGATTTACAGCATCTCTAATAACTTTCGCTTCGTCTTTTAATTTAAATGCATCCTCAAACATCATTGCCGCTGATAATATAGTAGCTAATGGGTTTGCAATATCTTTGCCAGCCGCCTCTGGATATGAACCATGAATAGGCTCATATAGAGAAGTCTTTAATCCTACTGAAGCAGATGGCATAAGTCCCATAGATCCAGATATTACTGAAGCCTCATCGGTTAAAATATCACCAAATAGATTCTCTGTGATTAAAACATCATAAGATTTAGGCCATTGGACTAAACGCATCGCTACAGCATCAACAAATTCGTAGGAAACAGAAACTTCTGGGTAATCTTTCTCCATTGCTTGCACAGTTTCTCTCCACAATCTTGAAGATTCTAAAACATTTGCTTTATCAACACAACAAAGCTTTTTGGATCTTTTCATTGCAAGATCAAATCCCTTTATTGCAATTCTTTTTATTTCTTCTTTACTATATGTACAAGTATCATAAGCGGTGTTTCCATTATCTAAACGACCTCTTTTACCAAAATATATCCCACCAGTAAGTTCTCTTAAAAAAACAAGATCTGTTCCTTCAATTATTTCCTTTTTAAGAGGTGATTTATCCAGTAATGATGGAAAAGTAAAGGTTGGCCTAACATTAGCAAATAAGCCTAAATCTTTTCTCATTTTAAGTAAACCTTGCTCAGGTCTTACTTTTGCTAAAGGATCATTATCATATTTTGGGTCGCCAATAGCTCCGAATAAAATTGCATTTGCCCTTAAACAAATTTCATGAGTGACATTTGGATACGGCTCTCCATATACATCAATTGCAGCGGCTCCGACCAATGCTTTGACCCAATTGATTTCATGATTAAATTTTGTCGCAATAGCGTTTGAAACCTTGACCGCCTGGTCAATTACTTCGGGACCTATCCCATCTCCAGGTAAAAGAGCTATATTTAATTTCATTTATAATAAGTTATAGTGGAGTTGTATTTGCAAAGTCAGTTATCGATTTTTTCATGTTTATTAAATAATCAATGTCATCATAACCATTTAACATGTTGTTTTTTTTGTAATCATTAATATCAAATGATTCACTTAGTTTTAGCTCAGGAATACTAACCAATTGATTAGGTAAGTCAATTAAGATCTCTATACTTGGATTATTGTAAATATTTTCAAAAATTACATTTAAAAAATCTTCAGAAACTTGAACAGGAAGGACTCCAACATTTAAACAATTAGCTCTAAATATATCAGCAAAAAAACTTGAAATTACACATCTAAAACCATAATCATAAACAGACCAAGCTGCATGTTCTCTTGAAGATCCAGATCCAAAATTCTTACCCCCCACAAGTATTTCCCCCTTATATAACGGGTTATTTAATACAAAATCTTTTTTAGGTGTATTATCAAGATTATATTTCCAATCTCTAAATAAATTATCTCCAAAGCCTTTTCGTTCTATTGCTTTTAAAAATCGCGCAGGAATGATTTGATCTGTATCAATGTTTTCAATCGGTAAAGGAACACAACTACTTTTGAGTATTCTAAATTTATCGTAAGCCATATTTTCTATTAAAATAAAGTTCTTGGATCAGTTATCATTCCGGTTACAGCTGCTGCAGCTGCTACTAAAGGACTCGCCAGTATGGTTCTAGAACCTGGGCCTTGTCTTCCTTCAAAATTTCTATTTGATGTGCTAACAGCATATTTTCCTTTTGGTATTTTATCATCATTCATAGCTAAACAAGCTGAGCATCCAGGTTCTCTAAGCTGAAAACCAGAATCTTCTAAAGTATCTAAAATACCCTCTGCCTTAATAGCCTTCTCAACCTTATGTGAACCTGGCACAAGCCAAGCGGTTACATTATCAGCTTTTTTTCTTCCTTTAATTATTTTAGCAAAATCTCTAAAATCTTCAATTCTACCATTTGTACAGCTACCTAAGAAAACAAAATCTATTTTCTTACCTATCATACTTTCTCCTTCATCATAATTCATATAGTCAAGAGATTTAAAATAGCTTTTGGAGGCAGATTTTTGGTCTTCAACTTTTGGAATTTCATTAGAAATCCCCATTCCCATACCAGGATTTGTACCGTATGTTATCATTGGAGTAATATCGGAACCTTCAAAGGATATTTCTTTGTCAAAAACAGCATTACTATCTGTTTTTAATGTTTTCCAATAGTTCATGGCTTTTTCCCATTTATCTCCTTTAGGAGTAAACTCCCTGTCTTTTATATATTCAAAAGTTTTATTGTCAGGAGCTATAATACCTCCTCTTGCCCCCATTTCAATACTTAAATTACAAACTGTCATCCTACCTTCCATAGACATATTTAAAAACACTTCACCAGAATATTCTACAAAATATCCTGTAGCCCCTGCTGTACTTAGTTTTGAAATAATATATAACGCGACATCTTTTGGAGTAACTGCTTTACTTAAAGTTCCATTAATAGTAATTCTCATTTTTTTTGGCTTAGGCTGCATAACACATTGGGTAGATAAAACCATCTCCACTTCAGAAGTTCCAATTCCGAATGCAATTGCTCCAAAAGCTCCGTGAGTAGATGTGTGTGAATCACCACATACTATTGTAGCTCCGGGTTGAGTTATTCCGTATTCAGGACCAACTACGTGCACAATTCCATTTTTTTCATGACCTAAACCCCAATATAAAATTCCGTGTTCATTTGAATTTTCCTCTAAAACCTTTAGTTGATTTGCAGACAAAGCATCTAATACAGGGAGATGTTGATTTATAGTTGGTGTATTATGGTCAGCAGTAGCAAATGTTCTTTCAGGGTATAAAACTTTTATACCTCTGTTTTTTAATCCTAAAAATGCTACTGGGCTAGTTACTTCATGAATCAAATGCCTATCTATAAATAAAACCTCTGGTCCGTTAGTGATTTTACTTACGACATGTGAATCCCAAACTTTATCAAATAAAGTAGTTTTCATATTTTTTTTAATTATCTATAAAATATTATTTATAATCTTAGGGATATCCTTATCTAAAACACTTTTATGGCTATCTGCAAATTTTAGGAATTCTGGATAAACTAGATCAAGTTGATCTTTAGATAAATCAAAACCAACTAATTTGGCTCTATAAGCTAAAGCAGATCTTCCACTTCTAGCAGTAAGAATAATAGATGATTTATTTACACCTACATCATATGGATCTATAATTTCATATGTTTCTCTGTTTTTAATAACTCCATCTTGGTGTATTCCCGAACTGTGGGCAAAGGCATTAGCACCTACTATAGCTTTATTAGGCTGAACAAACATACCCATACTTTCAGAGACCAATATACTTGTTTCATACAAGAGCTTTGTATTTACATTAGTATCTAGATTTAAATTTTCGTGTTGTTTCATAATCATTACAACCTCTTCCAAAGAAGTGTTTCCAGCTCTTTCACCAATACCATTAATTGTACATTCAATTTGCCTCGCTCCATTTGATATTCCAGCTATGGAGTTAGCAGTTGCCAAACCTAAATCATTATGACAATGACATGAAATAATTGCTTTGTCAATATTTTTAACATTTTCAAATAGATATTTTATTTTTTTTCCATATTCTTCTGGAAGACAATAACCTGTTGTATCAGGAATATTTAAAACTGTAGCACCAGCTTCTATCATTTTTTCACAAACTTTTGCCAAAAATTCGTTGTCTGTTCTACCCGCATCTTCCGCATAAAACTCTACATCTTCTACAAATGTTTTAGCATACTTAACAGCATTGTACCCTGTTTCAATAATTTTATCTCTCGTAGAGTTAAATTTATGTTTAATATGTGAATCGGAGGTGCCTATGCCAGTATGTATCCTTGGAAACTTAGCATATTTCAATGCCTCTCCAGCAATTTTTATGTCATTTTCAACTGCCCTAGAAAGGGCACAAACAGTAGTGTCTTTAATTATTTTTGAAATCTCAACAACAGAGTTAAAATCTCCTGGACTTGAAACTGGAAAACCCGCCTCAATAACGTCCACTCCTAGCTTTTCTAGCTTCTCAGCAATTACAACCTTTTGAGCTGTATTAAGCTTACAACCAGGGACCTGTTCTCCATCCCTTAATGTAGTGTCAAATATTTGAACTAATTGCTTATCCATTTATACTAGTTAAATTCAATAAAAATTTATTAAATAAAAATAGTGAATTATACTAAATAAGTAGATATGAATATTACAAAATATAATCAGTTGAAATAAAGTTGGATTTTTTAGTATTCAATAAATCTTTAATAATTTTTTTATTCACCTCATTATCCTTTGAGGCTACAAAAGTCCTAATAGAAAAAGATCTTAAAGCATCATGAACACTCAATGTGCTAAATGCGGAATCTTTTCTTCCTGTAAAAGGATAATTATCAGGCCCTCTTTGGCAAGAGCTATTTAAATTAACTCTACAAACTAAATTAACTAAAGTATCAAGTAATGGAGCAAGAACATTAACATCCTCTCCAAATACACTTGCCTGTTGGCCATAGTTAGACTCGGCCATATCATTAATCGGCTGATTAATATCGTTGAATGAAATTATTGGAACAACTGGACCAAACTGCTCTTCACTATAAACCTTCATTGATTTGTTTACTGGGTATAATACAGCAGGATATATGTAATTGTCAGACTTAATACCCCCTTTTTTATTGATAACTTTAGCTCCTTTACTAGTAGCATCAGAAATCAAATCTTGGATATAATCTGGTTTATTTGGCTCAGGTAGCGGAGTTAATTGCGCTGATTCATCCCAAGGATTTCCAAATTTTAAACTGTCAACTTTTTCAGCAAATTTCTTGTTAAATTCCTCAATGATATCTTCATGAACGTATATTAATTTCAATGCCGTACATCTTTGGCCATTAAATGATAAAGCGCCTGCAACACATTCATTAATTGCTAAATCTAGATTAGCATCTTTTAAAACAATAGCAGGATTATTAGCTTCCAGACCTAAAACTAACCTTAATCTGTTTTTCTTAGGATGCTTTTCTTGAAGAGCATTTGCTGAAGTACTATGACCAATTAGTGCTAAAACTGTAACTTTCCCAGACTCCATAATCGGAGTTGCCAAAGCTCTACCTCTTCCGTACAAAATATTAACCACTCCCTTAGGAAAGCAATTTTTAAATATCTCTAATAGTGGAGAAATTAATAAAACCCCATGTTTTGCCGGTTTAAATATTGTTGTATTACCCATTATTAGGGCTGGTATTAATAAACAAAAAGTTTCATTTAAAGGGTAGTTATAGGGGCCTAAACACAAAACAACTCCTAGCGGACCTCTTCTTATATGCGCATAAATTCCACTATGCTTTTCAAATTTTGATGAATCTCTATCTATAGTCTTATACGCCTCAATAGTATCATAAATATAATCGACCGTTCTATCAAACTCTTTTTGAGAATCATTAAGGTTTTTACCAATTTCCCACATTAACAACTTAACAATTTCTTCCCTCTTAGATTTCATTTGATCAGCAAAATTTCTCATGCATTTAATTCTATCTCGAACTTTCATTGTTGGCCAACTACCTCTTCCGTTATCAAATGCATTACATGCAGCATCTAAAGACTCTAAAGCTTCTTTTTTACCAAGGCTCGGGATTTTGCCTAAAAAGGTAGGAGAATACTTTTCAGTGGATGAAATTGTTGAATATATCTCAGAATATTCACCTTGCCATTTAATTAATTCTCCGTCAGATAAATAGGTTTCCTGTATTAAAGGTTTCTTAATTTGATATTGATCAGGAATTTGAGTGAAATCATTCATGTTTTAACAAGGTTTTATATTAATAATGTGCAAATTTATATTTTTTGATGTTAAATAGTATTAATTATATATGATAATTATCAAAAAGTTATGAATTTAATAAAGTATTAATGTGGTCGTTCCAAATAAGTGCTTTTTTTTCAATTTCCGGCATTCTACTTTCGTCGTTATTAGCACCACAGATAATACATGCTATGTTTTTTCCGATTATTTTATCAGAGTACTTTCTTAGAGCACTTACAGACATAGCTCCAGCAGGCTCAACCCAAATGTTTTCATTTTTGTGAAGATCAATCAAGTTTTGGCATATTTCACCTTCATCGATTACGATTATATCATCCAAATATTCTTTACAAAATTTGAATGAAATCTCACCTACCCTTTTTACACTTGCACCATCAACAAAAACATCAATAGAATCTAAGGTAATATTTTTGCCATTTTCTAAAGAGTTTTTCATGGCCGGTGCTCCGGCAGGTTCAATACCAATAATTTTTGTGTTTGGAGATAATTGCTTGAAAACAGATATTGCACCTGAAATCATTCCTCCTCCACCAATTGGGACAAATAAATAATCTAGTTGTTTTGGAAATTGCTGAATAATCTCTAAAAATAAAGTGCCTTGACCTATAATAATATCCATATCATCAAACGGATGAACATACGTCTGATTATTAGATTGACAAAATGAAATTGCAGCATTATGAGATTCATCATAATTATCGCCAATTAAAACTACCTCAATATTATTGTTGCCTATTTTTTTTACTTGATTAACTTTTTGATTAGGAGTATTAACTGGCATAAAAATAGTACCAAATAAATTTAGCATTTTACAAGATTGGGCAACACCCTGGGCATGATTTCCAGCACTAGCGCAAACTATATTATTTTGAATTACTTTAGAGTTTAGTAATGATATTTTGTTAAAAGCTCCTCTTATTTTAAAAGATTTAACTTTTTGTAAATCCTCTCTTTTAAAAAATATATTAGCTTTAAATTTATTACTGTAATTAGAGTTTTTGTTAAAAGGTGTTCTAATCACTATTTCTTCAATATTTTTTTGCGCTTTTTTAATAGCTGAAATATCAATGAGTTTTAAAGCCATTTTAAACTATATTTTTCATTTCAGTCATTGATTTTCTTAACGTTTTTCCTATTTTTTCAATGGAATGAGAACTTATTTTTAAATTAACTTCAATTAACTCCTTGTTATTAATAATTGAATTTTCATCAAACGAATTTCCAATAATATTTTTCGGTAATTGATCCACATAACTTTTAATTAAGGGCTTACAAGCATGGTCAAATAAATAACATCCATACTCAGCTGTATCTGAAATAATTCTATTCATTTCAAATAATTTTTTTCTCGCTATAGTGTTTGCAATAAGAGGTAATTCATGTAGTGATTCGTAGTACGCAGACTCTTCAACTATACCTGATGATACCATTGTTTCATAAGCTAGCTCTACACCAGCTCTTACAAATGCAACCATAAGAACACCATTATCGAAATATTCTTGCTCGCTGATTTCATCAGTAGTCGCTTGAGTTTTTTCAAACATTGTTTCACCAGTCTCTGCTCTCCATTTTAGCAAGTTTATATCATCATTTTTCCAGTCATCCATCATTGTAGTTGAGAAGCGGCCAGACATTATATCATGCATATGTTTTATAAACAAAGGCGTCATTAAATTTTTAAGTCCTTCTGAAATAGTGTATGCTTTAATTTTAGACGGATCTGAGAGCCTATCCATCATGCTAGTTATCCCTCCGTGCTTTAATTCTTCTGTTATTACTTCCCAACCATTTTGAATTAATTTTGAAGCATAATTTTTATCACTACCATCATTTATCATTTTATTAAACAGCAATATTGATGCAGTTTGCAAAACTCCACATAAAATAGTTTGCTCACCCATCAAGTCACTCTTTACCTCAGCAACAAATGAGGATTCTAACACTCCAGCTTTATGACCGCCAGTTGCAACCGCATATGCCTTAGCTTGAACTAAACCTTTGTTTTCCGGATCATTTTCTGGATGAACAGCGATTAATGTTGGGACTCCGAAACCTCTTTTAAATTCTTCTCTAACTTCGGTTCCAGGGCATTTTGGAGCTACCATAATAACCGTTATATCTTTTCTAATTTGCATACCCTCTTCAACAATATTAAATCCATGCGAGTACGACAAAGTTGAACCCTTTTTCATTAAATGCATAATGGATTCTACAACATCTGTATGCTGCTTGTCAGGCGTAAGGTTCAAAACTAGGTCAGCGTCTGGGATTAATTCTTCATATGTACCAACGTTGAAACCATTACCACTTGCATTTAGAAAAGATTGTCTTTTATCTTTAATAGATTCCTTTCTTAAGCTATAAGAAATATTTAGGCCTGAATCTCTCATGTTAAGGCCTTGATTTAAGCCTTGAGCTCCACAACCAATTATAACTATTTTTTTATTTAAGAGCGCAGTTACCCCAGCACTAAATTCATCTGAATTCATAAATCTACATCTAGAAAGCTGGTCTTTTTTTTCACTCAAAGAAAGAGTATTGTAGTAATTTTTCATTGTATATTTTAATTAGTTTTTAAACTCAGATAATATTTCTGATATATTCATTGGTTCTTTAGTTATAGCAATAGCTCCTGACCTAACAAATTGCATAATTCCGTACTCATTCAACTTATCATATAAACTATCTATTTCTTTTCTTCTACCGGATTTCTCTATTACAAAAAATTGCTTGTTGACAGTAACAATTCTAGCATTACTATCCTTTATAATATTTTGTATTTGCCTATCATCAAACAACAGGCTTGATTTGATTTTAAACAAGCAAGACTCTTGATAAACAGTATCATCCTCATTATGATAGTAAGCTTTAATTACTTCAATTTGCTTGTCAATTTGCCCAATTATTTTCTTTATTTGAGTTTCAGTAACATTTATAAGAATCGTAAACCTGTAAACTCCTTCAATTTCTGAAACAGACGAGTTTAAACTTTCTATATTAATATGTCTTCTTTGGAATATTGCTGAAATTCTATTAAGCAATCCTATATTATTTTCAGTATAAATTGATACTGTAAATGTTTTAATTTCTTTCTCCATAATTATTTTAATCTAATTTCTGAAACTGAGGCTCCACTTTGTATCATCGGAAACACATTCGCTTCTTTTTCGACAACTACTTCTAAAAAAAATGAATCTTTTGAATTTATCATTTCTTCTACTGCAGAAGATAACTCTTCTCTTTTAGATACTTTTTTACTTTTGATATAATAGCCCTTTGCTATTGCAGTGAAATCTGGATTCACCATTTCAGTAGAAGCATATCTTTTTTCAAAGAATAGTTGCTGCCACTGCCTTACCATTCCTAAAAAACTATTATTTAAGACTACAATTTTAACTGGTACTTTTGACTGAAATATTGTTCCTAATTCTTGAATAGTCATTTGAAAACCACCATCACCTATAACCGCAACGACTTCTCTTTCTGGGCAAGCCATTTTAGCACCTATTGCTGCCGGCAATGCAAAACCCATAGTTCCAAGTCCTCCAGAGGTTATATTACTTCTGGATTTATTGAAATTTGCATAACGACAAGCTATCATTTGATGTTGACCGACATCAGAAACTATTGCAGCATTACCTTTTGTATAGGTGTTTATTTCTTTCAATACCTCACCCATAGTTAATCCGTCTTTAGTAGGAAACAAATCATCTTTTATTACGGAATCGTATTCTATATCATATAACTCCTTGAATTTAACTAACCAAGAATTATGAGTTCTTGTTTTTAGCAGAGGTAATATCTTGCTTAAACTTTCTTTAGCATCGCCCAATACAGAAACATCAACTTTTACATTTTTATCAATTTCAGCTGGGTCAATTTCAAAATGAATTATTTTAGCTTGTTTAGCGTATTTATCTAAATTTCCAGTAACTCTATCATCAAATCTCATTCCAATTGCAATAAGTAAATCACATTCATTTGTTAACATGTTAGGAGCATAATTCCCATGCATACCAACCATTCCAACATTTAATGGATGAGAAGTTGGTATTGCTGAAACTCCCATTATAGTCCACGCTGCAGGAATCCCTGTTTTCTCGACAAATTTTTTAAATTCATTTTCCGCCTCTGCAAGAATAACTCCCTGACCCCAAACTATCATTGGCTTGATTGACTTATTAATTAAGTCAGCTGCTAAATCTAAACTAGTTGTATCTAGTTTAGGAATTGGCTTATAACTTCTAATTCCAGTTACCTTTTTGTAATTAAAGTCTAATAATTCAAACTGTGCATCTTTAGTTATATCTATTAATACCGGGCCTGGTCTACCACTTTTGGCTATGTAAAAAGCTTTTGCTAATACTTTTGGTATATCAGAGGCTTTAGTAACTTGATGGTTCCATTTTGTGACAGGCGTAGAAATACCAACTATATCCGTTTCTTGAAAAGCATCACTGCCTAGTAAATTTGATGATACCTGTCCTGTAATACAGACCATTGGTGTTGAATCAATTTGAGCATCAGCTAAACCTGTAACTAAATTTGTTGCTCCAGGTCCAGATGTGGCAATTGCTACACCTACTTTACCAGAAATTCTTGCAAATCCTTGAGCAGAATGCGTAGCGCCTTGCTCATGTCTTGTTAAAACATGATGAATTTGATCCTCATATTTATATAACTCATCGTAAACTGGCATTATTGCCCCTCCAGGATATCCGTATATAATCTCTATTCCTTCAGCTATCAAACATTTTACAACAGCTTCACTTCCACTTATTTTTTTTGTATTATTCATTTCTAAAATTCATCGGTTACACAGCCCTTTGAAGCTGATGAAACAATTTTTGCATATTTATATAAAGAACCTGAATCAACTTTTAATTTTGGCTGACTCCATTTATTTCTTCTTTTTGTTAATTCTTCTTTACTAACATCTAAAACTATAGTGTTTTGTATAGCATCAATTATAATAATATCTCCGTTTTCAATTAAAGCAATATTACCACCTACTTGCGCTTCTGGTGTTATATGACCAACAACAAAGCCATGCGTTCCACCTGAAAATCGACCATCAGTAATAAGAGCAACATCTTTACCAAGTCCTGCACCCATTATAGCTGCAGTAGGTTTTAACATTTCAGGCATACCTGGACCACCTTTTGGACCTTCGTATCGGATTACTATAACATCTCCTTTTTTTACTTTACCAACACCTATTCCTTTATTGGCATCATACTCAGAATCAAAAACTATAGCAGATCCTTTAAAAATTAAACCTTCTTTTCCTGTAATTTTAGCAACAGAGCCTTCTCTGGCAATATTCCCATATAATATTCTTATGTGGCCAGATTCCTTAATTGGGTTTTCTACAGTTTTTATAACATCTTGATTGACTTTCAAGTCCTTGACATTTTTTAAATTTTCTTCTAAAGTTTGACCAGTCACCGTAATGCAATCTCCATGAATTAATCCCTTTTTCAAGAGATATTTTAATACAGCTGGAGTTCCTCCAACTTCATGGACATCTTCCATTAAATACTTGCCACTAGGTTTTAAATCAGCAATAAAAGGGGTAGTATCACTTATTTTTTGAAAATCATCTAAAGTAAAATCTATTTTAGCGGCTCTAGCGATTGCTAAAAAATGTAATACCGCATTGGTTGAGCCACCTAATGCAACTACTAGTCTAATTGCATTTTCTAAAGATTTTCTAGTGATTATATCTAAGGGTTTTAAATCTTTAACTAATAAGTTTTTGATTGCCTTACCACATTTTTCAGACTCAATTTCTTTTAATTTACTATTTGCAGGGTTTGAAGAATTATAAGGTAGAGACATTCCTAAAGCCTCTATTGCAGATGCCATGGTATTAGCTGTATACATACCTCCACATGCGCCAGCTCCAGGACAAGCTTTTTTGATTATAGATTTATACTCATCATCTTTCATCTTTCCCGAAACTTTACTTCCCCAAGCTTCAAAGGCAGAAACTATGTCTAATTTTTTTCCATTATGACATCCAGAATCAATAGTCCCCCCATAAAGCAATATTGAGGGTCTATTTAATCTTATCATTGCCATAAGTGCTCCTGGCATATTTTTATCACAACCAACAACAGTTATAAGGCCATCGTAGCTCATTGCTTGCACAACTGTTTCCATAGAGTCTGCAATAATATCTCTTGATGGTAATGAGTAGCGCATTCCTGGTGTTCCCATTGATATACCATCACTAACTCCTATAGTGTTAAAAATCAAGCCTGTAATATCTTCAGACTGTATTCCAGCCTTAACATATTTAGATAAATCATTTAAATGCATATTACAAGGATTCCCCTCGTAACCAGTACTTGCAATTCCAACTATGGGCTTTGTAAAATCAGTTTCTTTCATGCCAATAGCATGTAACATTGCTTGGGCAGCAGGTTGAGAATCATCTTGAGTTACAGTTTTACTAAACTTATTTAAATTCATTTTATAAGATTCTCAGTATTTACGTATTAAATTAAATAATTCATAATGAATTATGGATAAAACTATTTAATCCATAATTAACTATTTTTCAATGGTTTACACCTTAAAAAACAACTATGAATATATATTTATTAATTGGATATTAAAAATTAATATTAGGAATATTAATCATAAATATTTGTAGATATTACAAAGCAGATTTAAATGAAGAAAAAAAATATTAATTAACAGAGGTTTAAAAACTGGTTTATAATTAAATAGGATGAAATATTTATGTACATAATCATGAAAGTAGTACAATTAGAATAAGTGTATTGAGTTTAAGTTAAACTACGAACTTTACTATAAATCATAAACTAATCTAAAAGTGATAAATCTTGGCTGTATAAAATATTCAGTTGTACTTATTGATATATTTCCAGTGTTAGATTGATTTTGAGATTTAGTATCTAGTAAATTAGTAGCTTTTAATTCAAATTCCCATTTGCTATCCTGATCTTTCTTATATGCAAGAGAAGCATTCCAAAATTCATATTTATTTAAACCACCTCTATCATCACTAAAAGTGTTATTGGTGTATTTAGTTCTAAATGTGAAAGATTTCAATATCAAGGCATCAATATCGATAAAGGGAGCTTTCGTATTGGTAGTACTATTTATAGATCCTAAAATATTTTCAGAGAAAGAGTAATTATACCCCAGCTCTACATTTGGAGCTTGTTTAAATGAAGTTCTTATAGTAGCTCCATAACTTTGAGAATAGCTCTCACTTAAACTTGGAGTTTCACTACTTTGAATAAACTGGTTAAATTTACTATAATTAAATCCGCCTTTTAAAGAGGCTCTTAGTTTCCCAAATTGTCTTTGAAATCTAGCGTTAGCAGAAAGATTTTCATCTGCAAAAGCAGAATTAAAAGGAGAACTTGTAGCTACAACACTTTCAAATGTTGTTAAGTTTCTTATCTGATCAATGCTTTTGTTGTACGACAACCTAGCATAGACATTAGTGTAATTAAATAAATTAAAACTAAAATAATTTAAATTTAGATTATGCGATATAGCATTTTGTATTTCATTGTTTCCGCTAAATATAGAATTATAACTATTTAAAACTAAGCCTTCTGCTATTTTAGAAATATCAGTGAACTGAGTCCTCATTGCATAATTAAATGTTAGAGATTCACTTTTCTTAAGTTGGATTCTAGCATTAAAATCAGGGAGTATTTTATAAAATGAATTCGAAAAAAGAGAAGTAGCTGCAGCACCCCAACCACCAGGAATGCTATTCTGCTCATTTGAACTATTGTATGCATGAACCGTAAAACCAGGACTTAGAGTGAAAATACCTGTTTTTAGCCTATAATGCATTCCAACATAATAATCTTTAAAATTATAACTAACTCTATTTGAATCTAGTCCATTATTTATGGTAGGAGTTGATTCAAAAATATCACCATTATCTAAAAATTGAAAGATATTTGAGTCGAAATTTTGATTACTTAAAATCGAACCAACAGTAAAGTTGATATCACTTTTAATGTTTAATATATTCCAATAATCTAGCTTAGCATCTAATTGATTAGTTTTAATTTTTTTATCCTGCGCTATATTAAAGTTAGATTGAGTATTATCAAATCCTAAACCTATTGCAGTATTTTGGTAATTATCAGAATTTTCCAAAGAAGCATTATAAAAAGGGTCTTCTTCACTTATTAAATGTAAAGCTTCGAATGCGAAAATATTATTAGCATCCGCAGTATAGTAATAATTTAAATTTTGATTAATACTGTAGGTGTCTACATCATCATTTTGCAAAGTACTACCTAAAACATCAGAAAAAACATATTGATTCTGATTTTCTTTTGAATTTCTAGTTAGTATTTCATAATCCAACTGCTTATTGGAGTTTGGCTTATACTTGAGAGTGAATTTAGATAGCGCTAAATCACTTACCTGACTGGTACCACTTTGAGTCTCTTCATTTGGTATTCCAAGCTCGGTATCTATATATTGAGTAGAGTTATTTTCTTGTAATTCAATATCGCTACTTGTAAGAATAATAAAACCTGAAAGATCCATTTTTTTATTAGGAGAGTAACTAAAGTTAGCTGCCCCAAATTTAGAAGATATATCCTTAGCTCTATTATTTTGCAATTGTAAAAAGCCTAAATTATTATTGCCAAGATTAATTGAAGTCCCACTTTTATTACTTGGAGTATTAAAGCCACCCGAAAAATTCCAATAATCTCGTCTTGTAAAAGCTAATTCTCCAATATTATTTATATCTCCAATAACATTTATACTATAATCTGGACTGTAATAAAATAATTTTGGTTGAAATAAGTAGAGATTCTCTACTGTAGACTCACCACCACCGGCGGTAATATTTCCAAACCAAAACTTGTCTTTACCTTCTTTTAATTTAATGTTTATCGCAATATTATCTTGATTATTTTGAACTCCACTTAACTGTCCTACTTCTGAATAGTTTTTAAGGATTTGAACCTTATCGATTGCGTTTGAAGGTATGTTTTTAATGGCAATTTTAGTGTCTCCATCAAAGAAATCTTTACCCTCAACCATTACTTTACCTACTACTTTTCCTTCAACCTCAATTTGACCATCATCGTTTACTTCTACTCCAGGAAGATTCTTCAAAACATCTTCTAACTTTCTTTCTGTACCAGTTTTAAAAGAATCTGCATTATAAATTAAAGTATCACCACTAACAGTTACAGGCATTTCATAGGTCAGCTCAACTGCATCTAACATGTTACTTTCAAATAAGGTAAAATCTTTTTTTAAATTAGACTCATTGGACTGAATTAGTTTTGAGATAGACTCCATACCAATATAACTTATCTGTAAATTATAAGCAGTATTCTTTTTTAGTGATAATTTGTATTCTCCGTTTTCATCAGAAATAGCAAAGCTTTCTAACGCACTAGTTTCCTTATTGATTAAAATAACATTAGCAAGCTCTAAAGGATTATTTAAACTATCCTTTACTGAACCTTCCATTCTTAATTGAGAAAAACCTAAAGTAGTAATCCCAAATAATAGTACAAATAATATTTTTTTCATTTTAATATGTTTTGTTAAAATCTTCTTCTACCGTTTCCTCTACCTCTATTATCTCTCATTTCCTGCATCTTAAATTGGACCATATCGTTGTATTCTTTTTTATTAACTACATCTCCTTTTGTTGGTCTAATAATTTCATCTTTTTTTGCTGGATTTAATATAATTTTAGTGCATAACATTGTTGTGTTTTTTGTGTTCAGCTCTAAAATTAATCCAGGTAGTCCAAAGGATTGTTCTGGTCCATTACTTATCGGTATTTGCGGAGTATACCAGGCTATAATAGTTTCTATTTTTGCATCAACTACAATTTCTTTTAATTTTTCTGCTTTTTTGTTTATTTCAACATCTGAAATTTTTTCATCACTATTTGTTGAATCTTTGGACTTTTCATTTCTTTGACCTCTTAAACTCTCCCAACTAAAATTATTATTATTTCTTGTCCCGACAGCTTTAAAACACATGTACTGACCAATTTGTTTTTGCTCCCCACTCATTTTCCATTCAAATTCTGGTAATTTATCATTAACCAAGAATTTTTTACCAAAGAATTCATTTTCCTGTAGATATATTTTTTCTTTAATGTTTTTGTACATCTCTGGATTACCACTTCCAGCACTCATAAACATAGCACCCATCCCAGACCCTCCTGAACCTGGAGCATCTAGTCTTTCTTCTTCTTTGTACATTGATTCTGATTTACTAAAAGTTAAGATAAAAGTCTTTTCTAAATAACCCTTCATCCTGTCTTTCATCGCATTTTTTTGCTGTTCAGACATTTTACTTCCCCAGCTACCAAGATTCATAGTAGTTTTTGTCTGATAATAAGCCTTACCTTGAAATTCTTGTGAAAACAAATTGGTGGAAATCGTAAAAACAAAAATTATATATAGTAAATTTTTCATATTCAAAATATTTTTTACAAATGTATAAAGGCTATAAATTAAAATAGTTAATAATATCTTAAAACATTGTATCTTGATTTCATGAAATTATTAGTGCTTTTTTATTTAATTAATTTTTCTGGATTTAGTGATGAACATAAATTAATACTAACACTAATATCAAAAACTTCCACTAATAATAAAGAGTTTAGGGCAGTAGATAATTTTAGTAACCTATACTTTATTAAAAATAACGAACTGATTAAAATATCCGAAAAAGATACCTTTTACTATAGAAATAATTTTTACTCAAACATAACTTCACTTGATGCTAAAAACCCTTTGAGAATACAATTATTCTATGAGGATTTTAACTCTTTACTGGTTTTAGATAATAAACTTTCAGAAATTTCAAAAGTCGATTTTAATTTTCTTGAACCCACAAAGACTGTCTCTAAAGTTTCTGCCTCAAGTGATAATAATATATGGATATTCAATGAATTAAATTCAAAGTTAGAATTATTTAATTATATAAATCAAAAGAGTAAAGTGATTAATTATGAAATTTCAGGAGAGATTATTTCATTAGTTAGTAATTATAAATATTGTTGGGTTCTTACAGATACATACATCTACAAGTTTAACTATTTTGGTAGCTTAATTGATAAAACTAAAGCAAATAACATCGAAGAAATTATAAACTTTAATGATGTTTTAATCTTCAAAAGAGATAATGAGCTATTTTATTATGATGAAAAAACATTAACAGAAAATAAATTTGATTTAGAAGATTTATTAATAAAAGATTTTTTTGTAATCAACCAAAGCTTGTATATTTACGATTCTGAACATTATATTAAATATCAAATTCAAAAAAAATAAATTATGCATATAGCAATTGCTGGAAATATAGGCGCTGGAAAAACTACTTTAACAAATTCACTTGCAAAACACTATAATTTTGAAGTGCAACTCGAGGATGTGGTAGATAATCCTTATTTAGATGATTTTTATAATCAAATGGAAAGATGGAGTTTTAACCTACAGGTTTATTTTTTAAACAGCAGATTTAGACAATTAATTGAAATAATTGAAAGCTCTAAAAATGTAATTCAAGATCGTACCATTTATGAAGACGCAAACATATTTGCGCCAAATCTGCATGCTATGGGCTTAATGGCTAATCGTGATTTTGATAATTATAAATCTCTATTTGAATTAATGGAGTCAAAAGTAAAAGCTCCAGATTTACTAATATACTTAAGAAGTTCAATTCCCAATCTAGTTTCTCATATACACAAAAGAGGAAGAGATTATGAAAACTCCATTAGTATTGATTATTTAAGTAGGTTAAACGAGAGGTATGAAGCTTGGATTCACAACTATAATAAAGGAAACTTATTAATAATTGATATTGATAATTTAGATTTTGTCGATAACAAAGAAGACTTGCAGAAAATAATAGCTTTAGTCGACGAAAAAGTCAATCTGAATAAATAATAATTTCATAAAAAAAAGCCTCATAATTATGAGGCTTTTTTTTATATTAATTTAGCTAAAAATATATTACATTTTATTAGCCTCTTTTACTACTTCCTGAACTACTTTATTAACCTCATCCTCTGATCCAGATACACTTGTTTTTACAACTGTTTCAACACCATCTGCATTTGTGGTAATATTAATTTCTGCAGTCATATTATCATCATCACTTGAAATTGCATTAACCTCCACTTTTAAATCATGAATAACAGGGTCCATTGATGAATGAGAATCTGAATTAGCATGACCTCCTAATATTGGAGCAATCACTAAGCCTATAAGACAAGTCAGTTTAATTAAAATATTCATAGAAGGTCCAGATGTATCTTTAAATGGATCTCCAACAGTATCTCCGGTTATAGCAGCCTTATGTGCTTCTGAACCTTTATACGTCATTACTCCATTGATTTCTACTCCAGCCTCGAAAGATTTCTTAGCATTATCCCAAGCACCTCCAGCATTGTTTTGGAAGATAGCCCAAAGTACTCCACTAACAGTAACTCCAGCCATATAACCACCTAGCATTTCAGCAACCAACATATTATTGTCTTGGTAAACTAATTTACCTACTAATACTACAAGTATTGGAAAACCTATAGTTAACAGACCTGGTAACATCATTTCCTTTAAAGAAGCTTTAGTAGAAATATCTACACATTTATCGTATTCTGGTTTTCCAGTTCCTTCCATAATTCCTGGAATTTCTTTAAACTGTCTAACCACTTCATTTACCATTTCCATTGCAGCTTTACCAACAGCATTCATTGCTAAGGCAGAGAACACAACAGGGATCATAGCTCCAACAAATAGCATTGCTAGTACGGGAGCTTTAAAAATATTAATACCATCAATTCCAGTAAATGTTACATAAGCAGCAAATAAAGCTAAAGAAGTTAATGCAGCAGAAGCAATAGCAAATCCTTTACCAGTTGCAGCAGTTGTATTACCAACAGCATCTAAAATATCTGTTCTTTCTCTCACGATAGGATCTTGCTCGCTCATTTCAGCAATTCCACCAGCATTATCGGCAATTGGCCCAAAAGCATCAATTGCTAATTGCATAGCTGTTGTTGCCATCATTGCAGAAGCCGCTAAAGCAACTCCATAAAATCCAGCTAAAGCATATGATGACCATATTGCTGCAGCAAATAATAATACAGATGAGAACGTAGAGATCATACCCGTTGCTAAACCTGCAATAATGTTTGTTCCTGCTCCCGTACTTGATTGTTGTACGATTTTTAAAATTGGTTTTGAACCCAAACCAGTGTAGTACTCAGTAAATGCTGAGATTCCAGCTCCAACAACTAAACCAACTAAACAAGCGTAAAATACTCTTATTGAAGAAATATCTTTAATACCTTCCCCAAAGAAATCCATTTGCATAGTTTCTGGTAACATCCATGTAACTAATCCATAACATGCTACAGCTACCATTGCTATAGATGCCCAGTTTCCTATATTTAAAGCTTTTTGAACGTCAGCTTCTTTTGCGTCATTAGATGAAATTTTAACTAATAAAGTTCCTATTAGAGAAATGATTATTCCAACTCCTGCAATAGACATTGGCAATAGTATTGGTCCAATTCCACCAAATGCATCTTGAATTACACCTCCCATATCTTTAATAACATAGTTACCTAAAACCATCGCAGCTAAAACAGTAGCAACGTAAGAACCAAATAAATCAGCTCCCATTCCTGCAACATCACCAACATTATCACCAACATTATCAGCAATAGTCGCTGGGTTTCTTGGGTCATCTTCAGGAATATCAGCTTGTACTTTACCAGCTAAATCAGCTCCAACATCAGCAGCTTTTGTATAAATACCTCCACCTACTCTTGCAAATAAAGCGATAGATTCAGCTCCTAAAGAAAAGCCAGCTAATGCTTCTAATACAACAGTCATTTGGTCCGTACTTGTCCATACACCACCCATAAAGACTTGATAGAATATAATAAAGAACATGGTTAAACCTAAAACAGCTAAACCAGCAACTCCAAGTCCCATAACAGTACCACCACCAAAAGAAACATTCAGCGCGTTTGGTAAACTAGTTTTTGCAGCTTGAGTAGTTCTAACATTTGTTTTAGTTGCGATTTTCATTCCCATGTTTCCTGCAAATGCAGAAAATATTGCTCCGATAATAAATGCAACTACAATTAAGTAGGTGCTATCCATGTAAAAAGCAATTCCAGCTAAAACAACACTTGCTCCAACTACAAAAATTGCTAATAATCTATATTCAGCTTTTAAAAATGCTAAAGCACCTTCATAAATATGATCTGAAATCTCTTTCATTTTTCCATCTCCTGCGTCTTGTTTCATTACCCAAGATTTCTTTACTAGCATGTAAGCTAGTCCTAATAATGCCATTACAATTGGCATCCAAATCATCATTGATTCCATATATTCTTTTTTTTAGTAATTTTTTATTTAGCTGGCAAAAGTAATAAAATCAGATTTAATTAAAAAACTTAATAGATTTATACCTTGATCCAATAATTTATTTTCTGTAGAGAACTTTTTTAACAGCCTTAATAACATCATTGCTATTAGGTAACCACTCCGCAAATAAAGCAGGTGAATATGGCGCTGGAGTATCCGCAGTATTTATTTTTTCAATAGGAGCATCTAAATAATCAAAAGCTTTAGATTGAACTTGAAAAGTAATTTCAGTAGAAACATTTCCAAAAGGCCATGCCTCTTCTAAAATAACAAGTCGATTAGTTTTTTTTACTGATTTTAATACAGCATCAATATCTAAAGGTCTGACTGTTCTTAAGTCAATAATTTCACAAGAAATATTTTCTTCTTGCAATACATCTGCTGCCTTGTATGCTTCTTTAATTATTTTCCCAAAGGAAACAATTGTAACATCTGTACCTTCTCTTTTTATATCTGCAACTCCAATAGGCAATGTGTATTCACCTTCTGGAATTTCACCTTTATCTCCATACATTTGCTCGCTTTCCATAAAGATAACAGGATCATCATCCCTAATAGCTGACTTTAATAATCCTTTTGCATCGTATGGGTTAGATGGTACAATAACTTTTAATCCTGGAGTATTTGCAAACCAACTTTCAAATGCTTGAGAGTGAGTAGCAGCTAATTGACCTGCAGAAGCTGTAGGCCCTCTAAATACTATCGGACACTTAAACTGACCACCAGACATCTGTCTAATCTTCGCCGCATTATTAATTATCTGATCTATTCCAACAAGAGAAAAATTAAAGGTCATGTATTCTACAATTGGACGGTTTCCTGTCATTGTAGATCCAATTGCAATTCCTGCAAAACCTAATTCAGCAATAGGTGTGTCAATAACTCTTTTTGCTCCAAATTCATCTAGCATGCCTTTAGAAGCTTTATACGCTCCATTATATTCAGCCACTTCTTCACCCATAAGATAAATAGTCTCATCTGTTCTCATCTCCTCCGACATTGCCTCACAAATAGCTTCTCTAAACTGAATTGTTCTCATAGATATTATTTTTTGCAACAAAAATACTAAAGGATTTAATATTTGTAATCAAAAAAAAAAAAAAAATTACTATGCATGCATAGTAGTTTGTCAATAATTAATTATATTTGAAGCTTAATATATATATAATATGAAAATAATAGTTTGTATTAGTCACGTGCCTGACACAACTTCAAAAATTAATTTTACTGAAGAGGATACTAAGTTTGATAGAAATGGGGTTCAATTTGTAATTAACCCAAATGATGAATTTGGACTTACAAGAGCGATGTGGTTTAAAGAAAAACAAGGTGCATCTGTTGATGTTATAAATGTTGGATTGTCTGACACAGAATCGACTCTTAGAAAAGCGCTTGCTATAGGTGCAGATAAAGCAATTAGAATTGATATGATCCCTGAAAATGGGTATAATGTAGCTACTCAACTAGCCAGTTATATAAAAAACGGAAATTATGACCTAGTAATTGCTGGAAGAGAGTCTATTGATTATAACGGAGGAATGGTTCCTGGTATGATTGCTGCTTTAAATAATTCTAATTTTATAAATAATTGTATAAGTCTTGAAATAGACGGAACTAATGTTACTGCAGCCAGAGAAATTGACGGAGGTAGAGAAAATATTGAGTCCTCTACTCCTTTAGTAATAGGAGCACAAAAAGGTCTAGTTGAAGAAAGTGATTTAAGAATACCAAATATGAGAGGTATAATGATGGCTAGAAAAAAACAGCTTGAAGTTATTCCTCCAATAGAATCAACAAATCAAACAAATTCAATAAAATTTGAAAAACCAATACCAAAAGGAGAAGTAACCCTAGTTTCCCCTGACAATCTAGATGAATTAATCAATTTACTTCATAACGAAGCTAAAGTAATTTAAATATGGCAATATTAGTATACACAGAATCCGAACAAGGAAAATTTAAAAAAATAGCTTTTGAAGTAGCTTCCTACGCAAGAGCAATAGCAGATCAAAATAACACCACTGTAACAGCTGTATGTATAAACGCAGAAAGTCCTATGGACTTAGAAATCTATGGAGTTGATAAAATTCTTAATATTTCAAATCCAGATTTAACAACATTTAATGCACTTTCCTATTCTCAATCAATTTTACAGGCTGCAGAAAATGAAAACTCCAATATAGTTGTTATTAGTTCTAGTGCAGATTCAAGATACCTAGCTCCACTATTAGCAGTTAAACTTAATGCTGGTTACGTATCTAATGCATCTGAATTACCTTCAAGCTATAAACCACTAACTGTTAAAAGAACTGCATTTACAAATAAGGCTTTTGAGAATGTTCAAGTAAACACTGAAAATGTTCTAATTAGTTTAGCAAAAAATAGCTTTTCTATTAACGAAGTAAAAAGCAACACATCCCTAGAGGAACTTCCTGTAACTGTTATAGAAAATGACACTAAAGTAAAATCTGTTGAAAAAGCAACAGACAAGGTAACTATTGCTGATGCAGACACTGTTGTTTCTGCTGGTAGAGGTTTAAAAGGTCCTGAAAATTGGGGAATGATAGAAGAATTAGCAGAGGTTTTAGGAGCAGCAACAGCTTGCTCAAAACCAGTGTCAGATTTAGGATGGAGACCACACGGAGAACATGTTGGTCAAACAGGAAAACCTGTTGCAACTAACTTATACATTGCAATTGGAATTTCTGGAGCAATACAACATTTAGCAGGAATAAATTCTTCTAAAGTTAAGGTTGTAATCAATACTGACCCCGATGCCCCATTTTTTAAAGCTGCAGACTATGGTGTTGTAGGGGATGCCTTTGAGGTTGTGCCAGAGTTAATAAATAAGTTAAAAACTTTCAAGGCTCAAAATTAATAACTTTTTGTGTATAACATAAAAAGGTTAAATTTGGTTTCAAATAGTTTAAATCAAGTATGAGCTTAGTACGTCTGATAATAAAAGGAATTTCTTACAGTCAAACTCAAAATGGAGCTTACGCACTGATTCTTAGCGAATTAAAAGGACAGAGGAAACTCCCGATTGTTATAGGAGCTTTTGAAGCACAGTCCATTGCAATAGCACTTGAAAAAGAAATTAAACCACCTAGACCATTAACACACGATTTATTTAAAAATTTTTCTGTGCGATTTGATATAATTATTAAACAAATAATTATTCACAAACTTGTAGATGGTGTATTCTATTCAAGTATAATTTGCGAGAGAGATAAAATAGAAGAAGTAATTGACGCACGAACAAGTGACGCAATAGCATTAGCGCTACGATTTAATGCTCCAATTTTTACTTACGAAAATATCCTTACTAAAGCAGGCGTTATTCTTAAAGTTGAGGAAACTAATGAAGAGAGCGAATCTATCATTAAAGAAATTAATCAAGAAGATACAGTAGATTCAAAACAAGATTATAAAAATAAAAATACAGAAGAATTACAGAAATTATTAAAGCTCGCAGTTTTAAAAGAAAATTATGAAAATGCAGCCTTAATAAGGGATGAAATATCTAAAAGACAATAACTATGTTAAAAAAACTTTCGATTCTATTATTTATTTTTTCAATTGGCTCTATATTCTCCCAATCTATTGAAGGGAAATGGATTTTTGAAAATATCCAAGACTCAAAGGGAAATGAACTTTTTGAAATACAAAATACTGATATATTAAATATTACTGAAAACAATTTTAACTATAGTTTACAAGCAAAAGATAACTTATTCGCCGAAGGTAATTACACTTTAAAAGATGATAAAATATCTTTTAAATATAATCTACCTACAGACACTCTGAGAGTTTACGATATCTCATTATTATCAGATAATAATTTAGAGTTTACAGAAAATGATATCACCTATAAATTTACAAAAGTTCAAGTTTTAGTACCAAGTCAGGGGGTTTCCGTAACTGGAATAGTAAAAGGAATAACAGGGATGTTTGCACTAATATTTATAGCATTTTTGTTTAGTAAAAACAGAAAGGCTATAAATTGGAAAACTGTAATAATTGGGCTAATGGTACAAATACTTCTAGCAGTAGGCGTATTGAAAGTCGCTTTTATTCAATCAATATTTGAGTTTTTTGGCAAAATATTTGTCAAAACACTAGACTTCACAATGGAAGGAAGTAAATTCTTGTTAGGAGACATGATGAATGTCGAAAGTTTTGGATATGTATTTTTATTTCAGGTCTTACCTACAGTAATATTCTTTTCAGCGCTAACCTCAGTAATGTTCTACCTTGGAATTATACAAAAATTCGTAAAAGCATTAGCATGGGCACTGACTAAGCTTTTAAACATATCAGGTGCAGAAAGTTTAAGTGTTGCAGGAAATATATTTTTAGGTCAAACTGAAGCTCCATTACTTATAAAAGCATACTTAGAGAAAATGTCTAAATCAGAGATACTATTAGTTATGGTTGGTGGTATGGCAACTGTGGCTGGTGGAGTATTAGCGGCATATATAGGTTTTCTAGGTGGAGAAGACGAAGTAGTTCGTCTCTTTTATGCTAAACATTTATTAACTGCATCTGTAATGGCTGCACCCGGTGCGATTGTAATTGCAAAAATATTATACCCACAGACAGAAGAAATCAATACAGAGGTACATGTATCACAAGACAAGATAGGATCAAACATATTAGATGCTATTGCTAACGGAACTACGGAAGGTTTAAAGCTGGCTGCAAATGTTGGAGCTATGCTATTGGTTTTTGTAGCTTTTATTGCAATGATAAATTTTGGTTTTGAAAAAGTAGGAACTATAGGACAGATAAATAGCTGGATAGCACTAAACACAATATATGACCAACTTTCTTTAGAGTTTATACTTGGTTATACCTTTTCTCCACTAATGTGGTTAATTGGGGTTGCAAAAGAAGACATGACTTTAATGGGGCAACTACTAGGAATAAAATTAGCTGTTAGCGAGTTTATTGGATACATGCAGTTAGCTGAATTAAAAGACATGACTAATTTGGTTCATTTCAAATATGAAAAATCAATAATTATGGCTACATATATGCTATGTGGTTTTGCTAATTTTGCTTCCATCGGAATTCAAATAGGCGGAATCGGCTCTTTAGCTCCTGGACAGAGAAAAAACTTATCTCAGTTTGGTTTTTTAGCTCTTGTGGGTGGAACGCTAGCATCTTTATTATCTGCAACTTTTGCCGGGATGATTATTGGTTAAAAAGTTAATAACTTTAGCATCTTTATTATTTAATTTTCTGTCGATTTATCTATTTTTATTTTTTAAAGATTCAAAATGCAACAATACTTAGATTTAGTTAAAGAGGTTTTAGAAAATGGAAATCAAAAAGGGGATAGAACGGGTACTGGTACGAAAAGTATTTTTGGGCACCAGCTAAGATTTGATTTAAGTAAAGGTTTTCCGATGGTTACCACAAAAAAACTTCATCTAAAATCTATAATTTATGAACTGTTATGGTTTATAAATGGAGACACAAACATTAATTACCTAAATGAAAATGGAGTTAAGATATGGAATAGTTGGGCTAATGAAGATGGAGATTTAGGACCAGTATATGGTTACCAGTGGAGAAATTGGAATGGAGATGAGATTGATCAAATTAAAGAGCTAATTACTACCTTAAAAGATAATCCAAATAGTCGAAGAATGCTTGTTTCAGCATGGAACCCTTCAGTACTTCCAGATACCACTAAATCTTTTGAAGAGAATGTAGCAAATGGAAAAGCAGCACTTCCTCCTTGCCATGCTTTTTTTCAATTTTATGTAAGTAACGGAAAGCTGTCTTGTCAATTATATCAAAGAAGTGCAGATGTATTTCTTGGAGTTCCATTTAATATTGCTTCTTATGCACTATTTACAATGATGATAGCTCAAGTATGTGGTTATGAGGCTGGAGATTTTGTACACACCTTTGGGGATGCTCATATTTATAACAACCACATCGATCAAGTCAATTTACAGCTAAGTAGAGACACTAGATCTTTACCTAAAATGGAGATAAATCCAGATGTTAAAAGCATATTTGATTTTAAATTTGAAGATTTTAAATTAGTTGATTATAACCCACACCCACATATTAAAGGGGCAGTAGCAATATAAAATAATGACTAGAACTAATTTAACTATAATAGTTGCTGCAGGCACAAACAATACAATCGGTAAAGACAATAAATTAATTTGGCATTTGCCAAATGATTTAAAAAGGTTCAAAAGATTAACTTCTGGTCATAATATTATAATGGGAAGAAAAACTTTTGATAGTTTCCCAGGGCTATTACCTAAAAGAAAGCACATTATAATTACTAGAAAAAAAGAAAATAAAAATATTGAAAATGTTATTTATGTAAACTCAATGGAAGAAGCTATTGAGGTAAGTAAAGAAGATCCCAATCCATTTGTAATTGGAGGTGGAGAAATTTACAAAATAGCAATGAATTACTCTTCAAAAATAGAGTTAACTAGAGTTAATCACCAATTTGATGGAGACACTTATTTTCCAGAGATAAATAGTGATAATTGGAATAAAGTATCCGATGAATTTAATGAAATAGACGAAAAGCATAAATTCTCATTTAATTATGAGACTTACGAAATAAAAAATATATGAAAGCGTACGTATTTCCTGGGCAAGGAGCTCAATTTTCAGGAATGGGTTTAGACCTTTATAATGAAAATGATATTGCAAAAGAATTGTTTAATTCTGCTAATACTATCTTAGGATTTAAAATCACTGAGATAATGTTTCATGGATCTGCCGAGGATCTAAAACAGACTAAAGTAACTCAACCAGCAATCTTCTTACACTCTGTAATTTTAGCAAAGTTAATGGGAGATAGTTTTAATCCTGATATGGTTGCTGGACATTCTTTAGGTGAATTTTCTGCACTTGTAAGTAGCGGAGTAATTACTTTTGAAGATGGACTGAAACTAGTTTCTAAACGCGCAATAGCTATGCAAAAAGCATGCGATCTTCAAGAGAGTACTATGGCTGCAGTATTAGGACTAGAAGATTCAATTGTTGAGAGAATATGTGAGGAAATTAATGGTGTTGTTGTTGCTGCAAATTACAACTGTCCTGGTCAATTAGTAATATCAGGTGAGGTAAGTGCAATTAACAAGGCCTGTGAAAAATTAAAAGAAAATGGAGCTAGAAGAGCTTTAGTACTGCCTGTAGGAGGAGCTTTTCACTCCCCACTGATGAACCCTGCAAAAGAAGAATTAGAAAAAGCGATAAATAATACGGTTTTCAAAAAACCAACTTGTCCGATATATCAAAACGTAACAGCTAGCGCTGTAGTTGACGAAAGTGAAATAAAAAACAATCTTATATCCCAGCTCACTTCACCCGTTAGGTGGACGCATACTGTGCAACAAATGATTGCTGATGGAGCAAAGGAATTTATAGAAGTTGGCCCTGGGAAAGTATTACAAGGTTTAGTTAAAAAAATTAATAGAGAGTCTGAAGTATCTTCAGCTACAATAGTTTAAGTAGAATGAAAAAAAATAGAAATTTATATATTATTTCTCTAGTGATTTTAAATATCATTTTAGATCAAGTTTCAAAGTTCTGGATTAGAAATAATGTTAGCTACAGAGAAGATATTCAAATAATTAGTGATTATTTTATTATTACTAATGTAGAAAATAGTGGTGCATTTTTAGGTCTTGGTAGTGAGTTCCCTCCCATTGTAAAAAACATATTATTACTTGCATTACCAGTAATAGTATTAATATCCGTGCTAGTATATGTGTTTAAAGATAAGTCTCTTGACAAATTAAGTCTAGTTGGGTTTAGCTTAATCATAGGTGGTGGGATAGGAAATATCTACGACAGATTCCTTTACGGATCTGTGACAGATTTTTTATTCATAGACCTAGGAGGTGTTTTTAAAACAGGTATATTTAATATAGCTGACCTATCAGTAACTACTGGAATGGTATTAATTTTATGGGCTAGTTTTAAAAATAAAAAACAAGAATAGTTTTATTGCTTATAAATAATTCCTTCTTTCATAACAAATACTACATTTTCCATTGTTGAAATATTGTCTATTGGATTATCTTCAGTAGCTACAATATCTGCAATGAATCCTTCTTTGATTTTACCTAAATCATTTTCCATACTTAAAATTAAAGCATTGGTAGTTGTTGCTGACTGAATACATTCCATTGCTGGCATACCAACCTCGTTCATATACCCAAACTCTTTAGCGTTAATTCCATGAGGATATACTCCTGCATCTGATCCAAAAGCAATTTTCACTCCTGCTTTATACGCTTTTTTAAATGTTGCTTGAATTTTAGGACCGATAGCTAAGGCTTTTGGAACAACTAATTCATCATAGTATCCTTTTATTTTTGCTTTTTCAGCAACTTCTTTTCCTGCAGTAATGGTTGGGACATAGTAAGTTCCATATTCTTTCATAAGCTCCATTGACTTATCGCTCATAAGTGTACCATGTTCAATGGTTGTAACCCCACCTATTATTGCTCTTTGGATTCCTTCGTCTCCGTGAGCATGCGCAGCTATAATCATTCCGTAATCTTTAGCAGTATCACAAATTGATTTAATTTCTTCTAATGTAAACTGAGGGTTTTGACCGTTTTTGGCAATACTCATTACTCCTCCGGTTGCAGTTATTTTAATATTATCTGCACCATCCTTATATCTTTGTCTAACTGCTTTTTTTGCTTCATCTACACTATTAATAACTCCTTCTTTTGGACCTGGATCTCCACGAAGTGAATTTTTCCAACCATTAGTTGGATCAGCATGTCCTCCAGTAGTTCCAATAGCTTTTCCAGCAGTAAATATCCTTGGCCCAACAACTTCTCCTTTAGCAATAGCATCTCTTAATGAAATGTTTATTCCCGATCCACCTAAATCTCTAACTGTTGTAAAACCAGCCATTAAGGTTATTTCTGCAAATTTTAAAGACCCAAATGCTATATCAGCATCGTTAGCAGTAAAAGCATTCATGTATTTTTGAGGATTAAACTCAGATTCAATATGAACATGTAAATCAATTAAACCAGGCATAACAGTTTTAGACTTTAAGTCAATTACTATATCTAGTGGGTTTGAAGATGTAACATACCCATTTTTAATGGCTATAATTTTATCAGAAGAAACAATAATGGTTTTCTTTTTTAAAACCTTACCTCTTTCAGTATCTATAATTTTACCACATTGCAGATAAGTGTCTTGTGCATTGATATTGAAACTGATAAAAAATATAAGTAGGCTAATATATTTGTTCATAATATTAAATATTGAGGTTAAGTAAGTATACTAAAGTACATATTTTTTTGTCTTTTGTGAAAAATAATATAAAGTACCTTATTTTAGCTATAAATAATAGAGCCATATATAATTTTATATTACATATCAGTAAATTCTTTTTACAATTAATATCCTTGTTTGATTCTAAAATTAATCTTGGTGTTAAGGGAAGAAAAGAAGCCTTCAATACACTTAAAAGTTCTATTGATGTAAATGATAATTCAATTTGGTTTCATTGTGCTTCTCTTGGTGAATATGAACAAGGGCTTCCACTTTTTATGGAGCTAAAAAAGAAATACTCTAAGCATAAATTGATTTTAAGTTTTTTCTCACCATCTGGTTATGAAGCTAAAAAAGACTCTAGTATAGCTGATGTAGTTGTATACCTTCCATTAGACACTATTAATAATAGTAGAAGATTTTTAGATTTAGTAAGGCCTGAAATAGTAGTATTTGTTAAATCAGAAATTTGGCCTAACTATTTAAATGAGATTGAAAAAAGAAAAATAAAATCTTTGCTAATTTGTGCTGTGTATAGTCCTTCACAAATGAGATTTAATTTATTAAAAAAATCAGTTCTTAAATTCAACCATATTTTCACTCAGGATGAAAAATCAAAAGAACTCTTTAAATCAATAGGACATAATAATGTGATTTGCGCTGGAGATACTAGGTATGATAGAGTATCACTATCCAAAAACTTAAATGAAGATGTAAAGTATATTAAAGAATTTATAAATAATAAAGATTGTTTAATCTGTGGTAGTACTTGGAAAAATGATGAAGAAATTATCATTGATTACATCAATCATTCTAATAATGACCTAAAGTATATTATCGCACCTCATGAAATTAATAAAGAGCAAATAAATAATTTGAAGTCCTTAATAAATAAAGAGTGTGTTCTTTTCTCTGAAATAAGTACAGATAATATTAAGTCTGCTAGTGTAGTAATTGTTGATAATATTGGGAACTTGTCTAAGCTGTATAAATACGCTAGTCTGGCTTACATTGGTGGTGGATTTAACGGTGAAGGTAAACTTCACAATAGCCTGGAGGCAGCAGTATTTAGTTTGCCTATAATTATAGGTAAGTATTATTCTAAATTCCCAGAAGCTGTAAGCATGATTAATAATGGTGGGATGTTTTCAATAAGTAGTAAAGATTCCTTAAAAAATAAAATTAATGACTTAATACAATCCAAAGAAAATCTAAATAGAATAGGTTCTCTTAATTCTGATTTTATTAAAAATAAAATCGGAGCTACAAATATCATATTAGAACATTTAAAATAAAACTTAAAAAAAATGAAACATTTTATAGTAACAATTTTAGTATTAGTAATTTTTTCTTGCGATGTAGACAAAAAATTTAAAATAGATTTCAACACTTCATCAGCTACTGATATTGAGTTCTATTCAAGCGAAGAAACAATAAAAGCAGACTACCCTTTCTCCGATGCTGTAAAAATAGACAACTTTATTATTCTCTCTGGAGTAGTAGGGAATATCCCAGGTATAGACACTGTTGTTGAGGGCGGAATTCAGGCCGAAACAAAACAAGCTTTAGAAAACATAAAATCAATTCTTGAGCACTATGACCTAACAATGGATAATATTGTTAAATGCACTTGCATGATCGATGATATTTCCGAGTGGGGAGAAATGAATGAAGTGTACAAAACTTACTTTACTTCTAATAAACCTGCTAGAAGTGCTTTTGGTGCAGATGGGCTGGCTCTTGGAGCTAAGCTAGAGTTAGAGTGCTGGGCGGTTGATAATTAAATTATAAGACATTATAATTTCTTAAAAATTACTCATCTTAATTATTTATATTTAAGTAAATAATAATTAAAGTGAATAAACTAAGTTTATTTTTATTGAGTTTTCTAGTCCCTGTGATTTGTTTCTCACAATTACATCACGACATGATGTCTAGTCAAGGGAAAACAAAAAAGATATCTTCTGGTCATTATGTCACACAAACAATAGGCCAACTTTCGGTAATAGGGAATAGTGAAGTTCCAGGCTTTAATATAGGTCAAGGTTTTCAACAAAGTAGTTGGACTAGATTAATTAACAGTAGTAACACAAGTATAATAGCTGATTATTTTCCAAATCCATTTATAGACCAAGTAACATTTAATTTCGTGAGTGTTATTAATGGTAATAATTTAAAGGTTTCACTATTTGATATTACAGGGAAATTAGTCTACAAAAAAAAACATAATTTAAATGAAGATGGTAAACTTATTATAAAACTTAATAATTTATCCTCAGGAATTTATCTTATCAATCTTTCAAATTCTGAAATAAAATATTTTACTAAACTCATAAAGAAATGAAAAAAATAATTCTTTTATCTTTTTTAATGACTATTTACAATGCTAATTCTCAAGATCTTAATTTGATTGGTGGAACTAACTTTACAACCTATGATTATACAAACTCATCTGGTGAAGAAAATCCAAATCTAAATGGATCTTCTGGTAGTTATTTTGAGCTGAGTTATTCCGCTCCAATAAGATTAGTTAAAAACTTACAGTATGTACTAGGAATTACCTTAAATCAATTTAATGCAACTGGAGGAGATCTATTAAATAATTATTCATGGGATACTAATTATTTAGGAATAATTAGTGGTGTTAAATATGCTGTCACAAATCCAAGATCTGTAATACAAGTAGATTTTAAAGGCGGTGTTAATTTTAATAACATAATTAATGGTCAACAAAAAATTAATGGTCAAACATATGATTTAACACAGCAGAAAGAGTTTAGCTCAGTTGGGATTCAACCCTTTATTGGTACTGAAATAAGCTGTTTTGTCTCTAATTATATAGGAATAACTGTTGGATATAGTATATCAAAGAATTTAACAGTTGCAAACGGATCACCAGAAACATTAAACTTCAATAATTCCAGAATAGAATTTGGACTTATAATAGAAACACCTCGTTAATTAAATAAATATGAAAAAATACTTACTACTATTGCTGTTTATTTTTAGTGGACAAATGTTTTCACAATCTAGTGGAATCAATTATCAGGCAGTTATTTATAACCCTGGTGGCGAAGAACTACCTGGTGAGAATAACATGTATGCTCCACTAACTGAGCAAGACATCTGTCTTCGCTTTAATTTTGAAGATGCTAACGGAGCATTAGAATACCAAGAGGTTATTCAGGTAACTACCGATGTATTTGGAATGGTGAATGTCCTTATAGGTAATGATGTCCAAACTGGAGGTTCTGCCAACGGTTTTGATGAAATTGTATGGGATGGTACTGAAAAATGGTTAATGGTAGAAGTTGATATTAAAGGAAATTGTAGCGATTACGATCAAATTAGTAATCAACCTTTTACGTATGTTCCATTTGCTTATTATTCAGCTAACCCAGGTAATCCTGGACCTGAAGGACCTGCTGGAGAGCAAGGAACTGCCGGAGCACAAGGAGAGCAAGGTGATGTTGGACAAACCGGACCTGCAGGAGATGATGGCGCGCCGGGTGAACAAGGACCTGCTGGTGCACAAGGAGAACAAGGTGACGTTGGACAAACTGGACCTGGCGGAGAAGGATCTGTTGGTACAGATGGACTAACTGCATATGAAGTATGGATTAATTTGGGAAATACAGGTACAGAACAAGAATTTATGGATTCTCTAGTTGGACCTCAAGGTGAAACTGGACTACTCGCAGAAGGAACAGAAGAAGGAAATACTACATACTGGAATGGAACAGAGTGGGTTTTAAATAGCAATAATCTTTACAATGACGGAACGAATGTAATGATCGGCACTACTACGGCAGAAGCTTCGTCAGCGCTTACGATTGAATCCACAAATCAAGGGATTTTGATTCCAAGAATGACACTAGCGCAAAGAGATGCCATAACAACCCCTGCAACAGGATTATTAATATTTCAAGCAGATGATGCTGTTGGATTCTATTATTATGATGGAGTTAAATGGACCAATCTAGCTAGTTCTAATACTACCTCAGGATCTTCAGGATCTGGAGGTGGAAATGCATCAAAAACATTAATTTATACAACAGA
>JAPKAF010000073.1 GCA_028825365.1 Flavobacteriaceae bacterium
CAAAAGCATTTATTCTGATATTATCAAAATAATTATTTCCAAAAACATTATTTACAGTTAAGAACGGATTAATTTTTATTTTATTAAACTTTAGTTCTTTTCCTATTTTAAAATTAATAGTTTCTGAATCAGATATTTTTACTGAATTTAAGTTATCAGCATAAATATTTCCTATTGATTTTAAGTTTAAATTAACAAACAATTCATTTTTAGTTCTATATTCTAAACCAAGAGTCAATACTTTATCAGGCACACCAGGTATTTTATTTCCTGAATAATCATTTCCTTTATCTATAAATTCATCAAACACATACTTTCCAATGCTATATGTTGTTTCTATATTTATGGATTCATTTATTCTAATTGAGCTGGACATCTCGAATCCGCTTCTTTTTGATTTTCCAGCATTATTATAAAACTTTTGATTTGGGAAATTTTCATCTTCGTAGGATAAAACTTCATTTTTTGTTGAAGAGTTAAAATAAACAATATTAAGATTTAAATTATTTAAAGAATTGAAGAGCGATAATCCAAATTCAAAATTTAAAGATTTTTGAGACTTAAGTGTATTGTTAAACCCGCTTCCAATAGGAGATGAGCTAAATTCATTTAATGTTGGTGTTTCAAAACCGGAGCTAATGTTTGCAAATAATCTGCTACGGCTTGCGATTTTGTAATTAATTCCTAAACTTGGGTTAAAAGAATTTAAATTGATTTTATCTGAAGAATCACCATCAATTAAGAATAAGTCTTCTAAATTGATTTTATTTATATCGTACCTCAAACCTGAACTAAAAGTAAGGCGTTTTAAAGTGTAGTTGTTAATTATGTAAATACCCAAATTCGAAAATTTCTCATATTGGTCAAGAACTTGTTCTCCTATTAGTCCTTTATTATTATTGTATCTTTTTCTTAAATCATTTTGATTTCCAATATCAAATCCAATTTGAGTTTTTATATTGTTATTTAGAAGTATGCTCGCTCCAATACCCCAATATTTTCTATCCAAATTTATAACACCCCCATTATTAACAGGTATTTTTCCGCTGAAATCTCTTTTAGAAAAAAACACATAACTAGAAAAGGAAGTTTTTTTAGAAATTTGTTTTTTAAAATCTGCACTTAACTTATAATGAACTATACTTTCTTCAGTTTTGTAAAGTAAATTTCGGCTTCTTGCTTGTCTTCTATTTTGAATTACCTCCTCAATTGTTAACCCTCCTGAGTCAGATGCGTATGGGCTATTTATATAATTAAAATTTAACCCTAATTGTGAATCATTAGAGATTTTTTTCTTAATTCTTAAATTGAAATTAGTATTTTTAAAACCACTGTAATCCCTATAACCATCACTTTTAGTTTCACTTAATAAAAAAGTATAAAAAGTCTTATTGTTTTTATAACCTATAATTGCTTGCTTTTTACTTTGGTTATTCGATCCTAAAGAATATCCAATTTTAGAAAAATTATTATTAAAATCTGAAATAGACGTAATTTTTATTACACCTGCAGATGAATTGCCATAAAACGAAGAACTTGCACCCCTAATAAGTTCTATTTTTTCTATAATTTCTAGATTTAAATTATCTAACTGTGTTTGTCCGTCGGGTGTTGTTTCGGGTACTCCATCAACTATTAATTTGATTCCTCTAATTCCGAAATTAGCTCTAGATCCAAATCCTCTGATAGATATTCTAGCATCCTGAGCGAAATTATTATCATTTGAAACAAAAACTCCAGGAATTTTTTCGATGTATTCACTTAAGTGAAATTGATTAGCTGTTGTTTGAAATTTTAAATAGTTTTTTGATGATATTGAGAATGGTAAATTTTTAAGACTATCATTGATTCTAGTAATTGTAACTACAACTTCTTTTAATTGGATGCTATCTTTTATAGAGTTTTGTGAAAAACCATAAAACGATTGTAATATAAAGATTACAATTATTTTTTTATTTAACATGAGCATTTTATGATGACACAGATAATAAACTTTTTAACTCTGATATTTCCTCTGACGAAAAATATCTCCATTCTCCTACAGAAATATCAAGTTTTATATTCATTATTCTAATTCTTTTTAGTTTTTTAACCCTATAACCTAGCTGCTCACACATTCTTCTAATTTGTCTATTAAGGCCTTGAGTTAAAATAATTTTAAATTCATAATCTTTTATGAATTTAACTTCACAGGGTCTAGTTACAGTGCTTAAGATAGGCACCCCTTTACTCATTTTTTTAATGAAATCATTATTAATAGGTTTGTCAACTATGACATGATATTCTTTTTCATGTTTATTTTTTGCTCTCAAAATTTTATTTACAATATCTCCGTCATTCGTTAAAAATATTAAACCCTCACTAGTCTTATCTAACCTACCAATGGGAAATATTCTTTGAGGATGATTAATGAAATCAATAATATTGCTTTTTTCTACACCAGAATCTGTTGTACAAACTATTCCTTTAGGTTTGTTTAACATCAAGTATAACCTTTTGATGTTTTTTTTTGAAATTCTTTCTCCATCAACTGAAATATCATCTTCCAGACTAATCTTAGACCCCATTACCGCAACTAAACCATTAATTGTTACTCTGCCATCCTCAACATATTGATCAGCTTCTCTTCTTGAGCAAAAGCCAGCTTGACTTAAAAACTTATTAATTCTAACGTTGTTTTCACTCATAATTTTTTATTATAAATCGATTAATCCCTCAGGTAAATTAAAAGTTATTTTTTTATTTTTTTTATTTAAATCAATTAAAAACTCATCTACAAGAGGAATCATAATTTTTTTGTCTCCATTATTTATTATAATTATTGTTTGTGAAGTTTGATCGTTTATCTCAACAACCTTTCCTATTTCACCAGTCTTCTTGTCAACAACTTTAAATCCAATTATTTCATGATAATAAAATTTATTCCCCTCTAGCTTTGGTAAATCTTTTAATGGAAGAAAGGCTTCTTTTTTAAGAATTTTATTTGCTTTTTCTTCGCAGTCAATATTGTCAAATTTAATTCTTAGTAAACTAGATTTATGCAAAGAAATTTTACTTATAGCATGCGGAACTAGATTATTATCTAATTCAATAAATATATTAGTAAAATCAATTGATTTTACTTCATCAATATCTAGTTTTAATAGAATTTCTCCTTTGAAACTAAATTTTGAAACGATTTTTCCAAGATAGTAACAATCTTGTTTTTTCATCGTAATTAAGTAGAGTGTTATTTTTTTTCTTCAGCAGCAGGCGCTT
>JAPKAF010000074.1 GCA_028825365.1 Flavobacteriaceae bacterium
AAAAGTATTGTCTGAAGAGCAACTAATAGAATTAGAAGAAAACAATAAATCTAGAGAGTGGTAGTTAATCTTCAGAATTTAAAACAGCATTTTTCAAAATAATACCTCCACAACTTATTCTTGAGCCTGCCGCACCAGAGGGTTGAGAAATAAAATCATCGATTCCTTGATGAACTATAATAGCTTTTCCCATAATATTTTTATTAACATCGTCACAATCTAAACACCATAAATCAGTACTAAAGTTAATAATTCCAATGCCCTCTTTATTAGCAGTAAAGTTTCCTATGTCGCCAATATGATATCCATTTTCATCTCCCCATTTTCCGTGATTTGTTAATGTAGGATTCCAGTGTCCTCCAGTTGACTTCCCGTCAATTGAAGAGCAATCTGATTTTTCATGAATATGAATGGCGTGATCTCCTGGATTCAAGTTGTTAATAGTAGCTATCATATTAACTTTTTCACCTTCTTCTATAAAAACTACATTTCCAGTAACATTACTTGAGTTTTTTGACTCAAGTTCGACAACGATCATATTAGGAATACTGCAGCTTAATAACAGTAAGGATGTGGCTAATAAAAGGAAAAAGTTTTTCATAAAATTTTATATTTAATCAAAAGTAGTAAAGAATACATAGTTTAGCATGATATTTGAATATAAAAAAATATGAAATATATATTTTCAATTTTAATTTCATTTAGTTTGTTATCTTGTGGTTTGTTATCTGAAAGTAATACTCCTATCGAATACAATAGTCAATCTTTTAATGAATTTAAGGCTTCAGATGCTCCTGATTACGAATTATTAAAATCTTGGGCTGTTCACCCAGAAAATAAACTTGAGTTGCTTTCAGATTTTGAAAACGAAAGTTCTAAACTTCCAGTAGATATATTTTTTATTTATCCCACTATGCTTACAGATAAAAAAGATGTTTCATGGAATGCTAATATATATGACAATAGTACCAGAGATTATGTTTTAGGTTCATCAATTAAATATCAATCTTCTGCTTGGTATTCAGTGGGAAATTTATATGCACCCTTTTATAGACAAGCCCACCTTAGAGTCTTTAGAGAGTCTTTCTGGAAAAACGGAGGAGATAAAGCTTACGAAATGGCTTACCAAGATATTAGACAGGCATTTATTACTTATTTGAGTAAGTATAATAATTCTAAACCAATTATCATTGCTGGACATAGTCAAGGTGCTGGGCATGCTAAAAGATTATTAAAAGAGTTTTTTGATGGAAAGCCACTTCAAAAAAAATTAATTGCTGCTTATTTAATTGGCACAAAAATCACTAATGAGGATTTTAAAAATATTGATCATATGACTAGTGCTGATCAAACTGGAGGCTTTGTTACTTGGAATACTTACAGAGTATTGTCTGCTTCTAAAGAAAAAAAAGCAAATTATACAATTTCAAAAGACTGGATTGAAGGTGCAATTTGTTCTAATCCAATAACGTGGGATGAAAAGAATACTACCACTTACGATGATCACAAAGGGTTTCTTTATTTAAATAATAAGGTTTTTCCTAAATCTGTTAAAATTGAAAATATAAATGACAAAGTAATGGTTAAATTACCTAAAATGGGGTTAGTTAAAAGGTTGTTATTATCAACTGTTAAAGACTATCACAAGGCTGATATTAATTTATTTTGGGAAGATATTCGTGTTAACTCATTACTACGTTCAAAAACATATTTAAATGAATAAAGGCTTAATATTCTTATTCTTATCCTTTTTTACATTCAATATTTTTTCTCAAGAATTAATTTCAGGAAATGTTACTTACATAAATGAATTAAATATTGAGTCTCCTCTTGAGGGTGTTTCTGTATATTGGGAAGATCTTTCGTTTGGAGCTACAACTAATAGTAATGGAGATTACTCATTGCCATCTTCAACTACTTCAAATAAACTAATATTTAAATTTATTGGATTTAAAGAAGACTTAGTTGAGATTTCTAGTATTAAATTATACAATCATTTAATGGTTATTGATAATAACCAGCTAGACGAGGTAGTAGTTAATAAAAGAAAAAAAACTATTCAAAAATCATACTTTAAAACTCAAAATATTATTAACGTTAGTAGCGATGAGTTGTTAAAAGCAGCATGTTGTAATATTTCTGAAAGTTTTGAGACTAATCCGTCTATTGATGTTAGTTTTTCTGATGCAATTACTGGAGTTAAACAGGTAAAAATGCTTGGCTTAGAAAGCCCCTATATTTTAATTACAGAGGAAAATATTCCAATGGTCCGTGGAGCATCACAAGTTTTTGGTTTGTCTTTCATTCCTGGAACATGGGTTGAAAGCATGCAGATAACCAAAGGGACAGGTAGTGTTGTGAATGGTTTTGAAAGCATCTCAGGCCAAATTAACGTAGAATTAAAAAAACCTCTTACAGACAGTCTTGTTTTTGTAAATTTATTTTCCTCAAATATGGGAAGAAATGAAATTAACATTCATTTTAATAAAAAAATTAGCCAAAAATTAAGCACAGGTTTTTTCTTACATGCAAATGATAATTCAAAATCTCATGATGAAAATTATGATGGTTTTTTGGATAGCCCTAAGTCTTTAGGCTATAATCTATTTAACAGGTGGCAGTATATTAATCCAGAAAAAGGACTTGTAAGTTTTTTGGGATTGAGACTAATGAAGGATGATAAAAGAATGGGACAATATAAAGACACTATGTTGAATTCTTCAGAAGCTATTCCTGCTATTTGGAATAGTGAAATTAATACAAATAGATTTGATTCTAATTTTAAACTTGGTTATGTTAATCCAAATATACCTTATCAAACTATTGGATTTCAAATGGCTTATAGTAACCATGATCAAACTTCTTTTTTTGGAAATAGAAATTACAATATTAATCAAGATAGTTTTTATTCTAGTCTATTATATAATTCAATTATAACCAATACTATGAATAAATTTAAGGTTGGACTTAATTATTCGTTTGATAGGTTTGAGGAACTTGTGGATACTCAGAATAATCAATATTTAAGAAATGACAGATCTTTTGGTGGTTTTTTTGAGTATAGTTATGATAATTTAGACAAACTAAGTTTAGTAGCTGGAATCAGATACGATGTTCATAATAACTTAGGGTCTTTTATAACTCCAAGATTACATTTAAGGTATATGTTACTTGAAAAGTCTGTTTTAAGATTTTCTGCAGGTTTTGGAAGGAAAGCTTCAAATATTTTTTCAGAAAATCAAAATA
>JAPKAF010000039.1 GCA_028825365.1 Flavobacteriaceae bacterium
CTTTGACCTGGTCTTAATGGTGGTCTTTGTCCTGGCTTTGCAGCATCATTAGGCTTACTGATTCTTCTTCTTTTTTTCTTAGAATGAATTGAAGCTGGAGATTCTTTTTTCTTCTCAGTTTTAAATTTTGATAAATCAATGGTTTCACCAGTGGATTTAAGACCTGACAATTTTTTATACTGTGTTGTTACTGTCCCAGAAGCTTCATCCTTAACCTCATCTTCTGGTTTCTCAACTTTAGGAGCAACTTTAGTTATTCCTTTGATTGTTTCTATAGATTTTTCTACAGGCTTTTTGTCCAGTTTTTCAGCTGGTTTTTCAGCTAGTTTCTCTACGTGTGGTTCTTTAGGGGTTTCTAAAGGTTTGATGATTACAGGAGTCTCAACTTTAGCTGTAGGCTTTGCTTGTGGTGTAACTACTTTTATTTCAGTCTTAACTTTAGCTTTGACTGGATTTAAATCAATTTTACCTACTTTTTTAATTTCTTTAATCTTAGAAGCAGCAGTAATTACCTTAGCTTCTTCTTCTTTTTTCTTGAGTAATAGCTCAATCTCAGCCTCTCTTTTTACTCTAATGGCTTCTTTCTCCTTAGATTTAGCTTCACTTAGTTCATTTGATGCAACTTTTTTATTTGCATCTGTCTGAAATTCATCTGATAATAGATCATAAATCTCTAAAGAAATTTTAGTAGTTGGACGCTTTTCAATTTCAATACTTTTAGATTCAAGAAAATCTATAGCACGATCTATTGAAATATTCAACTCTCTAAGCACTTTATTTAATCTAATATTCTCAGCCATAAATTGGTTTAATTTATATTATCAATCTTCAAATTCTTCTTTAAGAATTCTAACTACTTCAACAATAGTTTCCTCTTCTAAATCAGTTCTCTTAACTAAGTCAACAACATCTTGTTCTAAAATACTTTTTGCAGTATCTAGTCCAGCTTTAGCAAACTCATCTATCACCCAGCCATCAATCTCATCACTAAATTCTCTTAATTCAACATCTTCCTCAACACCTTCTCTAAATACATCAATTTCGTATCCAGTAATTTGACCAGCCAATCTAATGTTGTGTCCTCCACGACCAATTGCTTTACTGACCTCTTCTGGTTTTAAAATAACTTCAGCTCTTTTATTTTCTTCATCAATTTTAATTGAAGTTATCCTAGCAGGGCTTAAAGATCGAGTAATAAAAAGTTGAAGATTATTGGTGTAATTAATAACATCAATATTTTCATTACCAAGCTCTCTTACAATTCCATGGATTCTAGATCCCTTCATTCCAACACAAGCTCCAACAGGATCTATTCTGTCATCATATGAATCTACAGCTACTTTAGCTTTTTCACCAGGAATTCTTACAACCTTTTTAACATTTATTAATCCATCAAATACTTCTGGAATTTCTTGTTCAAATAACTTTTCCAAAAACGCCGGAGAAGTTCTTGACATAATTATAGACGGCTTAGAGCCTTTTAACTCAACACTTTCAATAACACCTCTAATGTTGTCTCCTTTTCTGAAAAAATCAGATGGAATTTGCTTATCTTTTGGCATTATTATTTCATTACCCTCGTCATCTAATAAAATTATAGCTCTATGTCTGATGTGATGAACTTCTGCAGTATATATTTCACCAACTAATTCTTTAAACTGTTTGTAGATATTAGTGTTATCATGCTCTTGGATTTTAGCTACTAAATTTTGTCTTAATGCAAGGATAGCTCTTCTGCCAAGATCAAATAACTTAACTTCTTCTGAAACATCTTCACCAACTTCAAAATCTGGTTCTATTAACCTTGCTTCTGTCAATGATATTTCGCCATTTTCATCTTCAATTTCACCATCTGCTACAACAACTCTATTTCTCCAAATTTCTAAATCTCCTTTATCAGGATTTATTATAATATCAAAATTATCATCATCTCCAAATTTTCTTTTTAAGGCACTTCTAAAAACTTCTTCTAAAATAGTCATTAGAGTTACTCTATCAATTAACTTATCGTCTTTAAATTCAGAAAAAGACTCTATTAACGCTATATTTTCCATAATATAATATTAAAATTTAATTTTTACTTTTGCTTCTTTTATCTCTTTATAAGAGATGTTAATTTGTTTTTCAACGGTTACTTTACCTTTACCTATTTTCTTAGGCTCGCGTTGCTTCCATTTTAATTTTATTTCATCCTCAGTAGCTTCGACTAACTCAGCTTCATAATCATTATTTTCAGTCTTAACATTTAAAACTCTACCTATATTTTTGACAAATTGTCTAGATATAGTTAAAGCCGCAGATGCCCCGGCCGAACTTACTTCTAGAGAAAAATCATGTTCTTCTCTATCTATATTATGTTCTATGGCACGACTAACATACATACAGTCTCCAACTAAAACACCATTATCACCATCTATAACAATTCTAATTTTGTTACCAGAAAGTATTTCAAATTCTGTTAAAAACAAGTCTTTTCTCTCTGATAAACTTGTCTCAAGTAATTCTTCAACGATAGTTCTAAACATAATTCTATAAAAAGAGGGGACTTTTAGTCCCCTCATGATCATTTCTAATAATTAAAGATGCAAATATACAAATTTAATTTTTATTCTTAAAAATTTCCTTCAACAAGAAACTATTAAAAACTTAATCAGTTGGCCCACTAGGTTTCGAACCTAGACTCTTCTGCACCAAAAACAGACGTGTTACCAGTTACACCATAGGCCAATTGCTGAGCGTGCAAATTTATAACAATCTTTCATTTTAACAAGAATTTTTAAAAAATAAATTTTTATTAAATAATTGTTAATAATTACAGCATGTAATTTTTATCATTAAATTTGACATTCAAAATAATTTTATGAGTGATATTAGCTTTAAACAATGGAATAAGATTTTAGGATGGTTGTGTTTTGCTATTGCTGTTATTGTTTATGGTATTACCGCTGAACCAACTGTTAGCTTTTGGGACTCTGGGGAATATATTCTCACCGCATCAAAACTACAAGTCGGACATCCTCCAGGAGCTCCTCTTTTTCAAATGTTAGGTGCCTTTTTCTCAATTTTTGCAGTTGAACCATCACAAATTGGATATATAATGAATTTGATGAGTGGGGTAGCTAGCGCATTTACAATTCTTTTCATGTTTTGGTCAGTTAGTATATTACTTTCAAAAATATCATCAAAAATTGATTCCAAAGAAGACAATAATTTTATAATTCTTTTAAGTTCTAGTGTTGCAAGTTTATCATTTATGTTTACTGATACTTTTTGGTTTAACGCTGTCGAGACAGAAGTGTATGCGATGGCAACTTTAATAATGTCAGCATTATTTTATTTAGGTCTAAAATGGGAACAGGAGATGCATTTGCCAAGAGGTAACAGATGGCTCATATTAATTAGCTTTGTGGTTGGGCTATCATTTGGTGTTCACTTCATGGGCTTATTAACTATTCCAGCAATAGGATTGATTTATTTCTTTAAAAACTACAAGCCAATTACATTAAAAAAGTTCATCATAGCTAACATTGTAGTAGTTGCAATTTTAATGTTTGTATTTAAACTTTTGGCTCCTAATATTTTACTTTACTTCAGTCTATTAGAAGTGTTTTTTGTAAATTCTATAGGACTTCCATTTAACTCAGGGACAATAATTGCTGGAGTTCTATTAATCGCTTTTTTCTATTATGCTATAAGTTATACAATTAAAAAAAATTTAAAAACACTAAATACAATTGCACTTTGTGTTTTGTTTATTTTAATTGGGTTTTCATCATGGATTATGCTTCCAATAAGAGCAAATGCAGACGTCGTTATAAATGAAAATGATCCTTCTAATGCAAGAGAACTTTTAGCATATTACAACCTAGAGCAGTACCCCAAAACACATTTGTTTTATGGGCCATTGTTTACAGATCAATATTCTGGACTAGATGAAGAAAATCCATATAAGGATGATAAGCCAAAATATGAAAAAGACTTAGTTAATAGTAAATATATTATTGTAAATAACTATAAAAATGCTACTCAAAATTTTAATAGTAAACAGGCGTCAATACTACCAAGAATGTGGAGTTCAACGCATGCTTCAAATTATCTAAGATATACTGGGTTTTTAAATTATGAGATTAAAAATAAGTACAAAAATCAACCAGAAGCCAAAGAGTTGTCACAATTAGTAAATGATTTTAAAAAAAGAACATTCGAAGGAGATGTTGATTATGAAGATCACCACAAGTTTTTAAAAACCTATGGTCAATACTTAGACATCGAGAAACCTTCAATAATTAGCAATATTACATATCTAGTTCAATACCAATTAGGTTATATGTACTGGAGGTATTTTATGTGGAATTTTAGCGGAAGGCAAGATGATATTCAAGGTAAAATGGATATGCACGGAAATTGGATTAGTGGAATTAATTTTTTAGATGAAATTCATCTAGGTTTAAGTCAAGATAATTTACCTTCTGAAGTATTGGACAATAAATCAAGAAATAAGCTCTACATGATTCCTTTTATTATTGGCTTAATAGGGTTCTATTTTTTGTACAACAGAGATAAAGAGTTGTTTTGGACAATGTTAGTGTTCTTTATATTCACTGGGATTGCCATACAAGTATACACCAATGTAAGACCCTTTGAACCTAGAGAAAGAGACTATTCCGTTGTTGGCTCATTCTATGTTTATTCAATGTGGATAGGTTTTGGAATATTTAGTATTACTAGCTATCTAAATAAACTTATAAATTCAAAATTTATTAAAATATTAGCAGTGCCAATTTTTATTTTAATTCTTCCTATTAACCTCGCTAGTAGTAACTGGGATGATCACGATAGGTCTGGCAGGTATACAGCATATTCAATGGCGAAAAAGTACTTGGAGTCCTGTGAACCAAATTCAATTTTATTTACCATAGGAGATAATGATACATTCCCTTTATGGTATGCACAAGAAATTGAAGGAATTAGAACTGATGTTCGTGTTCTAAATACTAGCCTTTTTGCTACCGATTGGTATATAGACCAGATGAAAAGAAAAGCATATGATAGCGAGCCTATACCCTCATCTTTGACGCACGAAAAGTACAGGTATGGCACTAGAGATTATATTATCAAAGAAGTTACAACCTTGGATACGGTTGATATAAAAAAAATGATAAAATTTGTTACAGAGGATGACAAAAAATATAAGTATAAGAGCTTACTTCAAAAACAGGGTTATGAAACTAGTTACTTAAGAGAGCAAGATTTAAATGCAAATTATTTACCAACTGAAAGTATTAGTATCCCTGTAGATAAAGAGTCCGTACTTAAAAACAACATAGTAGATAGTAGTTCAGAAGAACAAATTGTTGATGAAATAGTTATTAAAATTAAAGGGCAAGCACTTTACAAAAACAGATTATTAATGTTGGACATTATCGCAGAAAACAACTGGGAAAGACCAATTTACTTTACCGGAGGTTCTTTTGGGGATGAAGATTATTTGTGGATGAAAGATTATTTACAGCTTGAAGGGTTGTGTTATAAATTAGTGCCAATTAAGACCTCTATTGATCCATCAAACCCATATGAAATGGGTAGGGTAAATACAGAAAAAATGTACCCTATGGTTAAAAACTGGGATTGGGGTACAAAAGGAAGTATGGATATTTATTTTGATGTTGAGTCTAGAAAAAATAGTATTACTTATAGAAGCAACGTTTCAAGATTAATAAATCAACTTATTTTAGAAAATCAATTAGATAAAGCAGAAGAGATAACCGATATTATAATGAAAAATATGCCAGTGAGCATATTTGGGTATTATACATTATTAGAACCTTACATTGAATCCTATTATAAGCTTGGCAGTAATGAAAAAGCTAGAAATTTGTTTTTAGAAATATCCAATAAATATCAAGAAAACCTCTTTTATTTTAGCAATTTGAAAGATGAAAATAAAAACAAGTACGCTGAAGAAATATACACTGATATTGAAAGATATAGATCTTTGGTTGGAGTGATTATATCTCACGAAGATGGCGATTTTTTAGAAAAAGAGATGGAAGAGTTTAATTCGTATTTGGAATTATTTATTGGAAAAGAATAATATTTTAAATATATTCTTGAATTCTACCAATTAAAGTATTGGCATCTTCAACGCCACTTTGTCTCCACTTCATTTCCCCATCCTTGTAAATAATGAAAGTAGGTAGACCTTTTATCCTAAGTGCTTCGGCTAAATCGTTGTTTTTATCCACATCAATCTTAATGACTTTTGCCTTATCACCAATAGCTGCAGCAACATCCTTTAATACTGGATGCATGCTATTTGAGGTTTCATCCCATTGTGTGAAAAACTCAAGTAGTACAGGAACTTCCACATCAATTAACTCTCCAAATTTTGACATAACTTAAAGTTTTAAATCAATTAAGATTATACAAATATAACATTTCCAGGGGATTATACGTTATTTGATGATTTTAAGGTGATTACAGAAATTTCTGGCCATATTCCTACCCTACCTGGAACTGCCGTAGTTCCAAGGCCTCTATTGACATTTAAGTATTTGTTTTTTTCTTTATAAATCCCCGCCCAATATTTATATCTCCACTTTACAGGGCTCCATTTTAAATAACCTGGAATTTCTATTCCAAATTGACCACCGTGGGTGTGACCGCTTAGTGTTAGTGGATAATCATCTTCACCCAGTAGAATTTTTTTCTGCCAATGTGTTGGGTCATGACTGAGTAATATTTTGAAATCTGTTGACTTTATTTTTTTTGTAGCTAATGATAAATCTGCATATTTTCTAAATGCATTAGACCAATTTTCGACTCCTACAATTGCTAACTTTTGACCACCTTTATAAATAAATCTACTATCATTTAATATTAAATCAAAGCCTATTTTTTTTTGATATTTTTTTAGTTTGGCGAAATTCTTCTTTTTTTCTAAATCTGTTGGCCATGAGCGGTAATCTCCATAGTCATGATTTCCTAATATAGAATAAACTCCATCTTTGGCGCTTAACTTGGAAAGAGTAGTTATCCAAGGAATTAACTCATCAGCCTCATTGTTGACTAAATCTCCAGTAAAAAAGATAACATCAGAGTTTTGTGAATTTATTAATTGAACAGTGCGCTCTAAATCATCTAAATCATCTAGGTTACCAGCATGAAGGTCACTAATCTGAGTTAATTTGAATCCGTCAAAAGAAGAAGGGAGGTTATCAAAAAATAATGTGTAATTAAGAACTTTGATATTGTTTTTACCCCAAACCATGCCAAGATTTAAACTAACAAAAGGAATAGATGCCAATCCAATACCTAACTTACTGATAAACTTTCGCCTGGAGGGTAATTTTATAACCATGCTACGTTTGCTTAAACGGTTGTATACACTTATTAAAAATCTAAAAATATCTTCAATTAAGTTAAATAATACTAATATAAATTTTGGACTGTAAAATGCAATCAAAAGTCCTAGTGATAAAGATTTATTATAACTATTTGGTTGAATCTTGTATTCAAGAAAAAAATAAAAGACAACAATAAGAGAAATCATAAAATATGAATATTTTAAAATTTTACTTTTGTTAATGTTTTTAATTGATTTATAAGAATAAAAATCAATAAAGAAAATAAATATAAAAAATAATATCCAGTTCATGATTGAGCGCAAATATATGTCTATAAATGTTGATGTTAAATTAATATTTAATTAAAAAAATGTTAAATAATCTTAAATGCTTTACTTATTTTAGACGACTATCAAATTTTAAACTAAAAAAATTATGAAAATTCAAACTAACAACCCTGCTCTTGCCACTTTGGTAAGTGTCTTTTTTTTCTGGGGATTCATTGGTGCTTCAAACGGAGTTTTTATTCCATTTTGTAAAACTTATTTCAATATTGATCAATTTCAATCTCAATTAGTAGATTTTGCATTTTATGGAGCTTATTACATTGGAGCATTAATACTTTTTATAGTTTCAAGTCAAAGAAAAAAAGATATTTTTAATAATTGGGGTTATAAAAAAGGAATCATATACGGATTACTGATATCAACAGTTGGTGCCTTAATTATGTATCCAGCTATTAGCGGATCAGAGCCAGGACAAACAGAAGTATTCTATTATGTGTTAATTGCCTTATTTATTGTGGGGTTAGGCTTTTCTTTACAGCAAACAGGTGCAAATCCATTTGCAGTGTCCCTTGGAGACCCTAAATCAGGATCATCAAGATTAAATCTTGCGGGTGGTGTAAATTCATTCGGAACAACTATAGGGCCTTTAGCAGTTGCTTTTGTAATTTTTGGAACATTATCTGGAGATGGAACTGCTGAGTTTTCGAAAATGCAATCTTTATATCTTGGAGTAGCTGCTCTATTTGTTTTGTGTGCTGCAGTTTTCTATTTTTCGAAAAGTTTACCAGATGGCATAACAATAGAGCCATTTGAATCTGCTAACAAAGCAATGAATTTATTAATTACTTTAACTGTTATAATATTCTTATGTTTTGGATGGGTATTTTATACTTATGCTGAATCATACACTTATACAGGAACAGTTGAAGATTTAGAATACAAAAGGTTAGCAGCATTAATTGCATCTCTAATTGGTGTTGTTGGGTGTATATATTATGCTTATGTAAAATCTTCTTCTAATCCGAAAGGATGGGGGGCATTACAATACCCACAACTTGCCTTAGGAATGTTAGCTATATTTACTTATGTTGGGGTTGAGGTTACAATTCAGAGTAATTTAGGAGAAGTTTTAAAGTTAGTTACTGATAAAGTAAATAACCTGAACGGACTAGGTCTGCCCGCACTAGGTGATACAGATATTGCTAAATATATCTCATTATACTGGGGAGGTTTAATGATTGGCAGATGGACTGGAGCGATCAGTGTTTTTAATCCAACAAAGGGGTTAAAAAAAGTTCTTTTAATAATAGTTCCATATATAGCTTTTGGAGTAATAGTTTTAGTTAATTACGGAAGTTACACAATGAACGAAATAATTATATTTTCAGTTATTGTAGCTATACAAATTGTAGGCTTTTTTATTGCTAAAGATAATGCAATAGCAACACTAAAAATATTTAGCATGATTGGATTAGCAGCAATGTTAGTAGGGTTATTTTCAACAGGAACAGTAGCATTATTTGCCTTTATTAGTGGTGGTCTTTTCTGCTCTATAATGTGGCCTTGTATTTTTTCATTAAGTATAACTGGTTTAGGAAAGTACACCTCTCAAGGATCTTCATTTTTGGTAATGATGATTTTAGGTGGTGCTATTATCCCTCCTATTCAAGGAAAAATTGCAGATGTTTTCACTATTCAATCTTCTTATTGGGTAGCTGTATTATGTTTTGCTTATCTAATTCTTTACGCATTTTTAACTAAAAAAATATTGGGTGACCAAATTGAGAACTAAGAAATGAGAAGAAGAGGGTTCCTTAAAAAAAGTTCTTTGCTAGGGGTGTCAATTAGCATACCTAGCTCATTTGCTGTAAGTTTAGAAGAAACACGAACTAATTTTAAAAACTCTCCGATTGTCATTGCCACATGGGATGTTAAAAATGCTACTAAAAAAGCATGGGAAGTTTTAAAAGATGGAGGAAGTTCTTTAGATGCAATAGAGCAAGGCTGTATGGTAGAAGAGGCTAATGAAAACAATCAATCCGTTGGAAAAGGCGGGTTACCTGACAGGGATGGGAACGTGACTCTAGATGCATGCATAATGAATCCTGAAGGTAATTGTGGTTCTGTTGTATTTTTGAAAAATATTACACACGCTATTTCTGTTGCTAGGAAAATAATGGAAGACACTCCGCATGTAATGCTTGCCGGAGAAGGAGCAGAAAAATTTGCATATTCTCTAGGTTATCTGAAAGAAAACTTATTAACTGAAAAATCTAGGGCTAGTTGGTTAGAGTGGAAAAAAACATCAAAATATAAGCCAATAATAAACATTGAAAATCACGATACAATAGGGATGCTAGCCATTGATAATAAGGGAGATATATCTGGAGGATGCACTACTAGTGGACTTGCTTATAAAATGTCTGGAAGAGTTGGGGATTCTCCAATAATTGGATCAGGCTTATTTATTGATAATGAAGTTGGAGGCGCAGTAGCTACCGGATTAGGTGAAGAAGTAGTTAAAACTGTTGGTAGTTTTTTAGTAGTAGAATTAATGAAGAAAGGCAATTCCCCTCAAAGAGCTTGTGAAGAAGCTATTAAAAGAATAGTTTCTAAGAAAAACAGTAACTACAAAGATTTTCAAGTAGCATACATAGCGATAAATAAAAAGGGCGAAACTGGTAGTTTCTCAATTCACAAAGACTTTAGTATGACTGAGTATAGAAATGACACTAATCAAAATTACGAATCTAATTATTTTAATTATTAATTTCCTACCTAACCACTTAATTAATGAATAGCAAAAGATTATTTCTAATTGATGCCTTTGCTCTAATTTTCAGAGGTTATTATGCTTTTATCAAAAACCCAAGAATTAATTCTAAAGGAGTGGATACTTCTGCAATATTAGGATTTACTAATTCACTCTTTGATGTCATTAAAAGGGAAAGGCCTGATTATTTAGCAGTTTGTTTTGATAGAGGGGGTAGTCAGGACAGAGTGGAGATGTTTTCAGAGTATAAAGCTAATAGGGATGAAACACCAGAAGCAATAAAAATAGCAGTTCCGTATATTGAACAAATACTTAAGTCCTTAAATATCCCAATTATGGTAAAAAAAGGATATGAAGCTGATGATATAATAGGTACCCTTTCAAAAAAAGCAGAGCTAGAGGGCTATCAAACTTTTATGGTCACTCCAGATAAAGATTTCGCACAACTAGTTAGCGAAAATATTTTTATGTACAAACCTATGTTTGGTGGGGGATATGAAGTGTGGGGAGTTGATGAGGTTAAAAACAAATTTGAGGTATCAGACCCATTACAAGTCATAGATTTCTTAGGGATGAAGGGAGATGCTGCTGATAATATTCCTGGGCTACCTGGTGTTGGTGATAAAACTGCAAAAAAATTCATAGCTCAGTTCGGTAGTATGGAAGGGTTATTAGATAACACCAACCTTTTAAAAGGAAAATTAAAAGAGAAGATTGAAGCAAATAAAGAATTAGGATTATTATCAAAAAAATTAGCAACTATAATTCTTGATGTTCCTGTTGAATTCAAAGCGAGTGAGTTTAAGTTTGATGTTAAAGATTGTGAAGATGTTAAGGAAGTTTTTAGAGAGTTGGAATTTAGAAGACTTGTAGATAGCGTAGATAGAGTTTTTAAAATTAATGAAGATTTTACAGCTGAAAATAAAGCAGAAATAATTAAGGAGAAACCAACAGAAAATGCTGGCTCTGGTCAATTTTCTTTATTTGATGATAATACTAATGATAATAAAAATAGTGAGATTTTGGAAAGAAAAAACCTTTCTAACTCATCTACTTACTATCAAATTATTGATTCCTCTTTAAGTTTTAATTTGTTGTTAAAAAAATTAAATAATAGTTCA
>JAPKAF010000075.1 GCA_028825365.1 Flavobacteriaceae bacterium
AATTATAAGGATTGTAAGAACCCTTTAGATTTATTTAATACATGGTTTCAGGATTTCGATAATGATGATTCTGATTCTGAAGTAAACGCGATGAGTCTTTCAACTGTTGGTGTAGATGGTTTCCCTAAGAGCCGAGTAGTACTTTTGAAGGAATATAACCAAGACGGTTTTATATTTTACACTAATTACAATAGTGAAAAAGGTGTCTCTATTGATAAAAATAATAAGGTTTGTTTATCTTTTTTTTGGGAACAACATGAACGACAAGTAATTATTAAAGGTTATGCAAAGAAATTATCAAATTCAAAAAGTATTGAGTATTTCAATTCAAGACCTAGAGGTAGTAAGTTAGGGGCAATCGTTTCAAATCAAAGCTCTATAATTGAATCAAAAAGTGAGCTAGTTGATAATTTACTTAAACTAGATAAAAAGTATTCTAAAATAGATATAACAAAACCTTCTCACTGGGGTGGATATATTGTCTCTGCTGTTGAATTTGAATTTTGGCAAGGAGGAGAGAATCGTTTACATGATAGAGCTAGGTTTAAACTTCATAATAAAAACTGGATTAAAGACAGACTATCTCCATGATAAAAATTCAGAAATTTGCTGCAGTTGATATCGGTTCTAACGCTGTAAGGTTGTTAATATCTAGCGTTGTTTCACAAAATAATGAAATAGTTGAGGTTAAAAAAATCAGCTTAGTTAGAGTTCCTATTCGACTTGGTGCAGATGGTTTATTGAAAAATAAAATCAAAAAAGATAATATTAATCGTTTAAAAGATGCGATGATTGCTTTTAAACTTCTTATGAAAATTCATGGTGTATTAAAGTATAAAGTCTGTGCAACTTCTGCTATGAGAGAAGCATCTAATAGGGAGGAAGTGATAAAGAAATTATGCTCTAAATCAAAATTACAAATAGATGTGATATCTGGAAAAGAAGAGGCTTCTATAATTGCGGACACTTTTTTGTCGAATCATTTTAATTTTGATAACACGTATCTCTTCATTGATGTAGGGGGAGGAAGTACCGAATTAAGTGTTATTTTTAAAGGTAATATTATTTCTTCAAAATCCTTTAAAATAGGTACTGTAAGGTTTTTGAATAATTTAGTAGACGATAACACTTGGAGTGATTATAAAAAATGGATAAAAACCAATACTAAACAATATAGTGACATTGTAGTTATTGGATCAGGAGGTAATATAAACAAGATATTAAAGGAGTCTAAAAAAGGGGTTAGCCAATCAATACCTTATTCTTTTATTCAAAAATTTTACAATAAAATATCTAAGCTTACTTACGAAGAAAGAATTACAAAATTAGGATTCAACCCTGATAGATCTGATGTGATTGTTCCAGCTACTAGAATACTACTTAAATCAATGCAATATGCGAAATCTAAGTCAGTTATTGTTCCAAGAGTGGGTCTTGCTGATGGTATTATTAGAAAATTAAATAATATAGATTCGTTTGGGTATGATTTTAATGATTTACAAGCTTAATTTAAAGTCAGTTCGCAGTTTTTCAATTAATTCATTCTTACTTTTTAAGAGCTCGTATTTTTCTCTTGATGTATAAGTGAATTTTTTTTCAATTTTCTCATTAATTGTAATTTTCAGCTTAATATCATAGTTGTTGAGATCCTTACGTACAAATTGTAATAAATCATGTTGATTAGATTCAAGTTCAATCTTGTTAGTGCTATTGGGTAATTCCAAACAAATATTAGACCCATCTAGTTTTGGAATATCTATTCTAAGAATTGAGGCTAGGTTATATTTACCAGAAGATTCAACTTTATCAGAATATTTATTCCATGTATCAATTAGGTCCGACTCATTAAATATATCCTTTGGAAGCTCATCAAGATTTATTACAGCTTCATTTGCTTTAAGTTCGTGGTTTTTTATAGTTTTTATACTTTTTAGAGATAACCCAGAACTACCACTTATCTTAATATCTAATTTTGGTTTATTCTGCTTAATTAGAGTGGGCTCTTCTATAGAAATTATTTTTTTTGGAATAGAGTTTTTAAAATAATCGTAAGGAATTATTTTAAAATTTAAGTTTTTTTTTTATCAGCTAGTGTTAGGGAACCTAGCTGCATAATAGTCAGTTCGACTAATAATCTTTGATTTATACTTGATCTATAATTTATTTCACATTTATTTAATAATTCTAAGCAATGTATTATAACTTCTGCTGTTACTTTTTTGGCTTGATCTATCATTTTATCTTTAGACTTCTCAGAGTAGTCTAATAATATGATTGTTTTATCATTTTTTGAAATCAATAGATTTCTACAGTAAGTTGATAATCCTGAAATAAAATTAACTCCTTCAAATCCTTTAGAAATTACGCTGTCGATTAATAAAAGTAACTCAGGAATATTATTTTCTAATATAAGATCTATTGATTTTGAAAAAACCTCTTGATCTAAGACATTTAAATTAAGACTTACATCTTTTACAGTAATTTCTTTATTGTTATAACTCAGTATTCTGTCAAATATCGATAGTGCATCTCTCATTGCGCCATCTGCTTTGTTTGCGATTATTTCTAAAGCTTCAGTTTCAAACTTAACCTCTTCTTTATTGCAGATCTTAATTAAATAATTTACAATGTCTTTGTTATTAATTCTTTTAAAATCGTAAATCTGACACCTGGATAAGATTGTTGGAATGATCTTATGCTTTTCAGTTGTAGCTAAAATAAATATACAATGCTTAGGAGGCTCTTCTAATGTCTTTAAAAAAGCATTAAAGGCAGAGGTTGATAGCATGTGAACCTCATCAATAATATAAACTTTGTATTTACCTATTTGAGGTGGGATTCTAACTTGTTCTGTAAGGTTTCTAATATCATCAACACTATTATTGGATGCAGCGTCAAGTTCAAATATATTGTATGCAAAATCTTGATTTTCATTGTCAATCGTGCTATTAATCATTTTAGCTAATATTCTAGCACAACTAGTTTTTCCAACTCCTCTAGGGCCTGTAAATAATAAAGCTTGAGCTAGTTGGTTATTTGAAATTGCATTCTGTAGAGTAGATGTAATAGCTTCTTGTCCTGCAACTTCATCAAAAGTTTTAGGTCTATATTTTCTAGCCGATACAATATAATCTTCCATATTAATAATCAATATACACAAAGTTATTAATTCAATTCATATATTTTAACTATCGAAATATAAAA
>JAPKAF010000076.1 GCA_028825365.1 Flavobacteriaceae bacterium
TTAATTTTGGATCTGCAGGAGATGACCAAACTGTATATTATTTTGATAATATTTCTTTTGGATCGCCAATTTCATTAGGTTTAGATAGCGTTTCTAATGAGAGTTTTAAACTTTATCCAAATCCTGTTGAAGATCATTTATATATTCAGTCATCGGATACAACTATAAAAAATATTGATATTTATAACATACTAGGAAAAAAAATCTACAGCACTAGCTCTGAAAATAGATTGGATATGAGTTCTTATAGCGCTGGTATATATTTTGTAAAAATTAATAATTCTACATTTAAGATTGTAAAAAAATAAGCGAATACTTATAATATATAAGGTAAAATAGCTTTTCTCTTTTTAGGGTAATTATCAAATTTTTCTTTGTACCATTTATGATGATTAAGTGACCTTGGACTTAAATTACAAAATGTCCATATAGCAAAAGTCATTGAAGGTAGATTAGAAGCTATAAACATAAACCCAATCCATTCTATTACCTCCCCAAAATGGTTAGGACAAGAAATATATTTAAACATACCTCCATAAGGAATTTGATAACTTTCATTATTTGTTCTTAAAGATATTAGATGCTTGTCTGCAGTTTTGTTAATGTACATTCCAGTAAAAAAGACAACAAGACCAATCATTACATTTAATGATATTACAGATGATATTTCTGTGTTTATATATCCTAGATAGTATCCATTTAAAAAGCCATTTACGGAATTAAATAGTATAGCACTAGCAGCAATTAATAAGGGCATCTCTTTATCTTTTGTTTTAAGTTTAAAAGGGAAAATAAATGTTCTATTAAAATAATGTAAGACCCATAAACAAATAAGCAAATAAGTTAATGCTCCTTTTTCGCTTGGGCCATACAATGAAACTATTGGCATGATTAAAAAAGCTGGTAACTCCATTATAAACCATCCCCACTTATTTGGAATCATAACACCCCATCTATTATTGCTATGTCTTCCATATGGTGTTTTAATCTTGAAGATTACTAAAACAAGAAAAGTTATAACGGCTATAGCTATCCAAGAGTAATTAATTAGTTCAAAAGTTTCAAGGTTAAGCAAATTATTTTTTATTAAATATAATGAAAGTTATTGCCAATTATTTAATAGATTTATAGGATGAACTTAGACTCCACCGCAAAAGAACTTATTGAGTATCTTGAAAATCGAATTGACAATAATTTAGTTAAGAATTCTGTCCATAAAGTAAAGTTTATGACCGCTAGAGATATGTTAATTGAAATCACTAAAATTTGATTTAAAAAACATAGTATGAGATGCTTTCAATTTTTTATTTTTTATTTTATTGTAACGTATTCTTTAAATGCTCAAAATGGAAATTCTTGTGTGAATTCAATTGAAATCAGCGCTGGGTCTTATTTTGTAGACACCATAACAGGAGATTCCTTTTCTTCTAACTGTACAGAGTTAGATGAAGATAATGGAGATCTTCAGTGGTATTCTTATTCCACGGATCAAAATATATACCTTACAGTTACATCTGACTTGGATTCTAACCAAAACGACGATACTAGGCTTCATGTATATGAAGGAACTTGTGATAATTTGACTTGTGTAGTTGGTGATGATGATGGTGGAAGTTTAAATAACGGCTTTTTGTCCACAGCTACTTTTGAGGCAATTGCAGGCGTTACTTACTATATAGCATGGGATAATTTCTGGTCTAACTCAAGTTTTGATTTCGAGCTTATTGAATCCGATACACCTCCTGCATCAACCTATACTAGCTTTACACATCAAGGAATAGAGAGGGATTATATTTATTATGAACCTGAAGGGTTAGTAGAGAACTCTCCGCTAGTTTTTGTTATGCATGGCTATAGCGGAGACGCAGAAAATATTAGAAACTATTCTAATATGAACGATATAGCTGATGAGTATGGTTTTGCTGTTTGCTATCCAAGAGGAACTGAGGACGACTCAGGGTATAGATTTTGGAATGTTGGATTTGATTTTCATCTTAACGAAACTGTTGATGATGTAGATTTTTTAAAAGAACTTGCATCTTTTTTACAGACTTCATATAACTTAAGTATAGACAAAACATTTGCAACAGGCATGTCTAATGGAGCAGACATGTGTTACATGTTAGCCTGTGAAGCTACAGAGACTTTTAGTGCTGTTGCACCTGTAGCAGGATTGATGTTACAAAATATAGTAAACACTTGTAACCCCACTAATTTAATATCACTTTTTGAAATACATGGAGTAGATGATAATGTAACTTTTTATGAAGGTGACCCAACATCTTCAGGTGGTTGGGGAGTGTATCCAAGTATTCCAGCCACAATAAATTATTGGGCTGAGTTAAATAATTGTACTGAATTTTCCACAGAAGATTTACCTAATATTAATACTACTGATGGTAGTTATGTTGTTAGTGAGAAAAACTTTGGAGCAGAAAACAATAATGAAGTTTGGCTTTATACGGTTTATGGTGGAGGTCACGATTGGCCCGGGTCGCAAGGATCTAACATGGATATTGATGCCTCTCTAGAAGCATGGTTATTCTTTGATCATATAATGAACAATAATCTGGGTGTTAATTACAACGAGGATATTAATAACTTTCTATATCCTAATCCTGCAAAAGATTCCTTCAGCATATCTTCTACAAATGATATAACGTCTTTTGTTGTTTATAATATCTCTGGAAATAAAGTTTTAGAAGGTGACAATAAAATTAATATTGACATAACTAGTCTTAGCAGTGGGGTCTACTTTGCGAGTATCACAACCAACAATTCAAAATCTGTTAAAAAACTAATAGTTAAGTAAATTACTTTAGTTTTTTAAATCTGCAAAAATTAAAGTTTTGTATTGTATCAAAAGGAGTTGTGTGATCGGTATTTAAATGCTCTACTAGATCAAAACTTTTTGTAAATAGCAGTTTTAAATCCTCTACTGAATATCTACTTATCTCTAATCCACTACATTTAAGTGGCCCATTTTCTGAAAAGGTTCCGATAATTAACGTACCTCCTTCTCTTATGTGATTTTCTGCAATTTTTATATAATTGCTCACTTCTTTCTCTGTCGTTAAAAAATGAAAAACAGCCCTGTCGTGCCAAATATCAAATCTTTTGTCGGTATTAAAATCAAGTACATTACTATTAAATAAAT
>JAPKAF010000040.1 GCA_028825365.1 Flavobacteriaceae bacterium
AAATTATTATTGAAAATTAATTCTATAATATTTTTTAAATAAACTTCATCTTTTCCATATGGTGGATCTGCAAATATAATATCAATTTGATTCTTGGTTTTTTTTAAAAAATCAACAACATCAGATTTTACTATATTTAAATTTAAATTTAATTCTTCAGAAGTTTTTTTTATGAACCTAATACAGTTAATATTATTATCAACTGCAGTAATGTCTAATACTCCTCTAGATGCAAACTCATAACAAATGTTTCCAGACCCTGAAAATAAATCAAGTACTGAAGCATCATTAAATTCGTAAAGGTTTGTAAGAATATTAAAAATTGATTCTTTAGCCATATCAGTGGTAGGCCTTACAGGTAAATTCTTTGGAGCTAAGATCTTTCTTCCTCTATGAGATCCCGAAACAATTCTCATATCTAAATTGGAGTTATTAGATTGTTATTAAAAATAGGGTAGTCTTTCATTTCAATTTTCGAATCGTATGTAGATACATTTCTTATGTATTTATATATAATATTGTAAGTAGATTCATTGAACCTTCCAGAAATAATTACAGGAATATTTTCTGGATTTAAATTTAGCTGTTCATAACAAAATAAAACATAATAAATGATGTCTTCTTCACAAGTAAAGTCAAATGTGTTAATAAACTTTAATTTATTTTCAGATATCAATATCAAATCAATTTTAGACTTATTTATGTTTAAGTAAACATTAGAGTTAATATTATTTTTTTCAATTTTAAATATTTCAGTAAGTAAGATTGTTGTGTAATGTGTTTGTTTAACTTCTTTTGTGAACTGGCTAAGTTGATTTATATCAAAGTTAACTGGAATAAAAACATTTACTGACTCGTTGTTTTCTATATAATCATAGAAATGCTTGTCAGTTTCTAATAAAGTGGTATTGAACTTTAAATACTCTTTAATATCTTTTTTATTAAAAAGAGCTTTAGGAACAATAGTATGTAAATTATTAAAGTGAATTAACTCTATAGTATTGAAAGAAGTATAAGTTTTATTTTTACTGAAAAACTCAGATACAATTAAACTGATATCATTATCAGTGGAATAGTCTGAAGTGTAACAAATTAATATTTGAATATCAATTACATCAAATACAATAAAAGTGATCTCATTATAACCTATGTGAATACTTAAATTTATGATAGAAAATATTTTAGTTTTATTCTTTTTTTCTATAGTTTTTTGGCCAGTTTCCATTTGTATTTACTTCATCCATTGAACCTACTCTAAGAGCATTACCATTAACCCCGTTAACTCCTTGTACCAAATTTTCGGTTAGCATTAAGTTTTTATCTTGGTCATATAGTATTACAGATTTCTTAATCTTAGCTTCAAATACTGGAATATCCATACTGTTTTGTTCAATAGATCCACTTCTTAATTCAAACATTGTGTTTTTATCTTTTGCATACGGCACGAACATCATACTGGTATACCTATTGTCATCGCCAAATAATGAATCTCTAACTGATACAAAACCTAATGTATCTACTATTATAATATCTTTATATGTTTTAACCCCACCATATCTTTTAGTAAGTTCTTTATCTATTACACTAGAATCTCTTCTTTGGGTTAGTGTAAAAGAATCAACTTCAATAAATTTCACTAAACTGTCCCAATTATCTTCAAATTGACCATTGATAGATCTAAATGCAAGTTCTGAATCTCTAATATCTGTAAGTTTTTTAATTACCTTTTGAAATCTTACTTCTTTAACACTCTCGAAATTTTTTGGACCAAGCCAAAACTCGTTAACAATTTTATAGAAAAAAAGCGCACTAAAACTCCATAGACCAATAAGCACAATGTTTTTATATTTTTTATGGTCAAAACTTGTATTTATCCAGTAAAGTAGACCACCAGAAACTAATAAAACTAATAGGATGTATAGATATTGCATTTGAAAGGGTTTTAAATTTAAAAAAGCCAAATTACAATTTTTTTTTATTTGTTAAAATGATTGTAGAGAAAAACATTTATATCTTTGATTTTAATTATATATAATTCTTATGAACGTAAAGGAGTTTTACAATTTAGCAAGGAATCATTTCTCATTTAAACTTACCGCTAAACAGGATTTAACTCTTTATAAGCTTTCAGAATTCATACTTAATGATGATAAAAACTCTTTGTTTGTTTTAAAAGGTTACGCTGGTACTGGAAAAACTACAATTCTCTCTTCAATTATTAATAATTTATGGAAGATTAAAAAATCTGGAGTGTTAATGGCTCCTACTGGAAGAGCTGCTAAAGTTCTTGCTAATTATACTAATAGTGAAGCTAATACAATTCACAAAAAAATATATTTTCCAAAGAAAACATCTTCTGGTAATATAGATTTTGTTCTACAGGTTAATAAGTCAAAAAATACTATTTTCATTATAGATGAAGCTTCAATGATTTCTAGTACATCTCAAAACAAAAAACTTTTTGATACTACTTCTTTACTTTCTGACCTTATTCAATTTGTTTATTCGGGTCACAACTGTAAAATCATATTTATAGGAGACACAGCTCAATTACCCCCAGTTAACTCTAGATTAAGCCCATCACTTGACCCAGAATATCTAGAGGATAATTATAATAAAAATGTAGTTACTATCGAACTTGACGAAGTTGTTAGACAGGAAGTTCTTTCAGGTATACTAAATAATGCTACTATATTAAGAGAGTCGTTAGTCAATAAAACTTTTGATCAATTTAAATTTAACTTAAAAAACTTTAAGGATATAATTAGACTTGAAGATGGGGAAGACATTATAAACTCTTTAACGGACAGCTATAATACACTTGGGAAAGAGGAAACAGCATTAATTGTTAGGTCTAATAAACGAGCGAATTTATATAACCAACAAATAAGAAATAGAATTCTTTTTAATGAAAACGAGCTTTCTTGTGGTGATAATTTGATGGTTGTGAAGAATAATTACCATTGGGTTAAGAGTACTTCAGAAGCTGGATTTATTGCTAATGGAGATATTATAAAAGTATTGGAGATTAATAGAATTATAGATTTATATGATTTTCGCTTTGCTGAAGTAACTGTTCAAATGATAGATTATCCAAAAATGAAGCCATTTGATACAGTTTTGATGTTAGACACAATTAATTTGGAAACGCCCTCATTAAATTATGAAAAAGCTAATCATTTGTATAATGAGGTTATGAAAGACTACATTTCTGAAAAAGTTAAGTACAAAAGATTCTTAAAGGTAAAAAATAATAAATATTTTAATGCACTACAAGTTAAATTCTCCTATGCTATTACCTGTCATAAATCTCAAGGAGGTCAATGGTCTTCTGTTTTTGTAGAACAGCCTTACCTGCCAAATGGAATAGATAAAGATTTTATAAGATGGTTATATACCGCTTTAACAAGAGCTAAAGAGAAATTATATTTAATTGGTTTTAAGGATGAGTTTTTTTCTAATTAAGAACTATAATTCAGTATTTTTGATTTAAATTTCTCTTATGAAAGTTACTGCACTTATTCCAGCTAGATTATCATCCTCTAGATTCGACAGAAAACTTATGATGGATTTATGTGGTAAATCTGTTATTTTGAGAACTTATGAGGCTGTAGTTAATACAAATTTGTTTGATTCTGTTTATGTTGTGACTGAAGATGAAGAAATTTACAATGAAATTCATAATTCTGGTGGTAATTCTATTCTTAGTAAAAACCAGCACGAGTCTGGCAGTGATCGAATAGCTGAAGCTTGTGAATCAATCAGTTCTGATGCTTTTGTAAATATCCAAGGAGACGAACCATTTATAGACTCAAATAGTCTCAAGAAGTTAGTTGAAGAATTGCATAATTCAGACTATGTCTCACTAATGATAAAGATTTCAGAGATTCAAGAAATTGAAAACCCAAATAATGTTAAGGTTATTGTTAATAATGATAATTATGCTTTATATTTTTCCAGAAGTGTAATTCCTTTTTGTAGAGATTCCAATAGTGACTTTGTAGATTATTATAAGCATATTGGAGTCTATGGATTTAAAAAACAATCTTTGATTGACTTTTCAAAAACTAATCCCTCAAAATTAGAACTTTCTGAAAAAATTGAAGCTATAAGAATTATTGAAAATGGCAATAAAATTAAAATGATAGAAACTGATTTTTTAGGAGTTGGTATCGATACTAAAGAAGATCTAGCGTCAGCTATTACTTTATGGTTAAAAAAATAATTATATGAAATTTTTGACAAAATTTATTTACTATAATATATTAGGCTGGAAGGTTAAAGGAAATGTTAGTTTCTCTACAGAAAAGTTAAAAAAATGTATTATAATCCCTGTCCCTCATACAAGTTGGCATGATTTCTATATAGGAATTTTACTTCGATCGGTCTGTTCTGTAAATACTAGTTTTTTAGCTAAAAAAGAATTGTTTTTTTTCCCTCTCTCTATTATATTAAAATGGTTAAATTTTACACCTGTAGACAGATTTAAAAAAGGAAATAAAGTGGATGAAATAGTATCTATATATGATAAGCATTCAGAATTTAGAATTGGATTAGCACCAGAAGGAACTAGAGCAAAGGTTGATAAATTAAGAACAGGTTTTTATCACATTGCAAAAAAAGCAAATATTCCTATAATCATGGTAACTTTAGACTACAAAAATAAAACAAATACTATATCAGAACCCTTTTATCCGACCAATGATATTACTAATGATTTTAAGTTTATAGAAAGTTTTTTTAAAGGTATAGAGGGTAAGGATAAAGACCGTAGCTTTAATTAAAAAACACTTTATCTTCTACTGATTTCCACAAAAGTAATGATGCCGTACTATTATATGGAGACCAACTTTTAATTAAGTTGTTTAGCTTATCGTTATCTAAATCATCCATTTTATAATTTCTTTTAACGCTATTTATTAGTGCTATGTCACCTTTTGAGAAAATATCAGGTTTTCCTAATTCAAACATTAAAAACATTTCAATAGTCCATTTTCCAATACCTTTTATGGATATTAATTCTTCCTTCATTTTTTCAGCATCTAAATCAATGAACCTTTTTTCGTTTTCTATGAAGAAAGAAAACACATTTTTAATGTATTCTACTTTTCTAAATGAAACCCCAATAGATTGTATCTTATCATTATCGAGATTCAAAATCTCAGTATAGGATAAATTTTGAATAATTAACGCAAATCTTTTCTTTATTGTTATAGCTGCCTTAAAGCTAATTTGCTGATCGATAATTAAATTTGATAATGATAAGGCATAGTTTGTAGATTTGTAATCATCTAGACTAATTTTGTCATGATATCTACTAATTAGAAATTCCATGACTGGATCTTTTTTCAAATGCTTAAATGCTTTGTCGTACATAATTTAATTCATAGTATGATAAACATTCTGAACATCATCATCATTTTCAATTTTTTCTAATAGTTTTTCTATATCCGGTATTTCCTCTTCTTTCAATTCCTTAGTTATATTTGGAATTCTATCAAATCCAGAAGAGTTTATAGTGATACTTCTTTTCTCAAGTTCAGCTTGAATTACACCAAAACAATCAAATGGTGCATATATTAATATTTCATTTTCTTCAATAAACACTTCTTCAACTCCCAAATCAATAAACTCTAACTCTATTTCTTCTGGGTCTAAGTTCTCTTTGTCAATTTTAAAATTGCAAGTGTGATCGAACATAAAAACCACAGAACCAGATGTTCCCAGATTTCCATCACATTTATTAAAATAACTCCTTATGTTAGCTACAGTTCTTGTGTTGTTATCTGTTGCAGTTTCTACCAATATAGCTATGCCGTGGGGGCCATACCCTTCAAAAAGTACTTCTTTATAGTCTCCTTGACTTTTGTCACTTGCTCTTTTTATTGCTCTTTCAATATTATCTTTCGGCATATTTACCGATTTACCATTTTGAATTATTGCTCTTAACCTTGAATTAGAATCTGGATCTGGTCCACCTTCTTTAACAGCCATTACAATATCTTTACCAATTCTAGTAAAGGCTTTACTCATTGCTGACCACCTTTTCATTTTCCTTGCTTTTCTAAACTCAAATGCTCTTCCCATAATTTTTAATTATTTACTAATGCAAAATACAAAACCTTTATTTTATTTTAATTGAATTAATAACCGAATTAATAGTAAAGTTTAAATACTTAGGTAGTTTTTTGTTTTTATTAAAAAGTGCTATATACCTATCATCATTAGTTGTATAAACATATTTAAATTTATAGTAATTAACTTTTAGAGCTTTTATTACCTCTTTTATTAAATCTACATGATGTATTAAATCTTTACTACCTAAATGAATAATCCCACCAATTTTTTTACTTATAATATGATGAATACATAATGCTATTTTATTATCATTGATAATATTTACTATTAAGTTTGGAAATACTTCTATAGCTGTTTTTTGAGATATTTGATTTTTTATATCTTTTATTTTTGGTGAATTGACTCCAATAACCATAGGTATTCTAATAATACTATATTTATTCTCTTCAAGTCTTAGTAGCTTATTTTCTATTTTTATTTTAAGATACCCAAATTTACTTTTTGAAAATGTTTTATCAAATTCATAGTTTGGATAGTTTTTATAGCCATCAAATACACTTGAAGAAGATAGAAATATGATTTTACAATCATTGTCTTTAATATAACTCACCAATTGATCGTGAGTGTTAATTTGGGAGTTATAGTCACCTCTTAAAGCCGATATAATTATAGATGGAGTAACTTTATTAAGAATTCCATTTATTTGCTTAGGAGCATCTGAATTAAGATCAAAATAAAAAAAATGTTTATTTAGACTTTGTTTCTTGTTTTTATAATATGTAGCATAAGTATCAAAATAGGGGTTTAATTCTTTATATATACTATTTCCAATATATCCAGAACCACCAAGTATTAATATTTTGTGTTTAATTAGTTAGGCTTTAAATGGAAGTTTAACAATTATAGATTTAATTAATTTATCTCTTATTTTAATAAAAACATAGTTGTCAATTTTACTGTAATTAGTATTAATATAACCTAACCCAATTCCTTTACTAAAACTTGGAGACATTGTGCCAGAGGTTACAAATCCTATAAGTTTTTCAGTATCTGAAAAAATCTCATAATCCTTTCTTGGAATACCTCTTTCGATTGTTTCAAATGCAACTAATCTTCTTTCAGGTCCGTTCTCTTTTTCGTTTTTAAGATATTCAGAGTTTGTAAACTCTTTATTGAATTTTGTTATCCAGCCTAATCCAGCTTCAATAGGAGAGGTGCTTTCATTTAAATCATTTCCATATAAACAATATCCCATCTCTAACCTTAATGTGTCTCTTGCAGCTAATCCGATAGGCTTAATATTGAATTTTTCACCAGCTTTAAATACTTCATTCCAAATATCTATAACTTGACTGTTTTTACAATATATTTCAAAACCACCACTTCCAGTATAACCAGTTGCAGAAATAATAATGTTTTCAAATCCAGCAAAGTTATTTACTGCAAAGTGATAAAATGGAATTTGATTTAAATCAACATTAGTTAAGTTTTGCATTGCTTCAATAGCATTGGGACCTTGAATTGCTAAAAGTGAATAGTCATTAGATTCATTTTTAATATTAACTCCATGACTATTTTTTGAATTTATCCAATTCCAATCTTTTTCTATATTACTAGCATTGACAACTAGCATGTATTTATTTGTATTAAACTTATAAACTATTAAGTCATCTACTATACCATTTGTTTCATTTGGCAGACAAGTGTATTGCGCTTGTCCATCAACTAGTTTTGATAAATCATTACTAAGAATTGATTGTAAAAAAGCAAACGAATTTTCACCTGAAACAAAAAATTCACCCATATGAGAAACATCAAATACTCCGATGGATTCTCTAACAGATAAATGTTCAGCTTTAACTCCTGCATATTGTACAGGCATGTTATATCCAGCAAATTCCACCATTTTAGCTCCTAAGCCTACATGAATATCGTTGAGTTCTGTATTTTTCATATATTGTTTTATATTTATGCAAAATTAATAATTTATATATTATTTAAACATTTATAAAACCTGATTTATGCGTTTTTTTTTAACAATACTTTTTTGTGTTTCTGTCAGTTGTTTCTCTTTTTCTCAAGGATTGATGGATTTAAAGAATAATACAACTAGACAAGACACTCTTAGAGGATCTATTACGCCTGAGCGTTCATGGTGGGACTTAAATTACTATCATTTAGATATTTCTGTAAACCCAGAAAAGAAATACATTGAAGGATCTAATTTGGTTTATTATACTGTTTTAAATTCCAATAATATACTTCAGATTGATCTTCAAGAACCTCTTCAGTTACTCAAGGCTGAGCAAGAAGGGGAAGAATTAGACATTAAAAAAGAAGGAAATGCTTACTTCATTACACTTAAAAAAAGACAAATAGTAGGTTCGTTACAAAAAATTAAATTGTTTTATAAAGGCAATCCTAGAGAAGCAGTTAATGCTCCTTGGGATGGAGGTATCTCCTGGGAGAAAGATGATAATGGTAATCATTTCATTGCATCTTCTTGTCAAGGTTTAGGAGCAAGTGTTTGGTGGCCTAATAAAGATCATATGTATGACGAAGTAGATAGTATGAAAATTAGTGTAAATGTCCCTAAAGGTTTAACTAATGTTTCTAATGGTAGATTAATTAAAGTTGAAGAAAGAAAGGACTCTAATACCTTTCATTGGTTTGTTAATAACCCTATCAATAATTATGGTGTGAATATTAATATTGGAGATTATGTAAGATTCTCTGAAGTTTATGATGGAGAAAATGGGAGCCTTGATTTAGATTATTTTGTTCTTAGCTATAATTTAGCTAAAGCAAAAGAACATTTCAAAGAAGTTCCAAAGATGTTAGAAGCATTTGAACACTGGTTTGGGCCTTATCCTTTTTATGAAGATGGCTACAAGATAGTGCAAACTCCTTATTTAGGAATGGAACACCAAAGTTCGATAACTTATGGCAATAAGTTTATGAAGGGTTATTTAGGTAGGGATCTTTCTAGAACAGGGTGGGGGATGAAATTTGATTATATAATTATTCATGAATCTGGGCATGAGTGGTTTGCAAACAATATTACCTACAAAGACATAGCAGATATGTGGATTCACGAAGGTTTCACTACTTACTCAGAAAATTTATACCTTGATTACCATTATGGGAAAGAAGCTTCTTCTGAATATGTTATTGGAACTAGAAGGGGTATTAGAAATACTAAAACAATAATAGGTCAATATAATGTTAATAGAGAGGGGTCAGGAGATATGTACTCAAAAGGTGCTAACTTACTGCATACTATTCGTACAATATGTGGAGATGATGAAAAATGGAGAAATGTTCTGCGTGGCTTAAATAAAGAATTTTATCATAAAACAGTTACTACTAATGAAATAGAGAATTACATCTCTACTTTTTTAAGTGTTGACTTGACTAAAGTTTTTGATCAATATTTAAGAGATGTAAGAATTCCGCTTTTTGAATACTACTTTGATAATGGCTCGGTTTACTATAAATGGAGTAATGTAATCACAGGATTTAATATGCCAATTGAAATAAATTTAGATAATGAGCTAATTAAGTTATTTCCAGAAACTGATTGGAAAGATATTAAAGCAGTTAAGAGTAATATTGAACTAAACATAAACTATTATGTAGAGTCTAATGAAAGTTTAAGTAAAAACAAAATTTTGTAAATTGTGGTTATATAAAGCATGTAATTTTTTTATTATTATGGTACATAGGTTTATAAATTTTTTTCTAATTCTAGTCTTTATTTTTTCTTGTAACTCAGATGAAGACAGTATTGCTAGCCCTTCACCTGTTGTCCCTATCGCAAAAAACAACGTGCTTTTAATAATCGTGGACGATATCGGTTTAGACGCAACAATAGGCTATAATATTGGGTCTCAAAAACCAAATATGCCAAACCTTCAAAACTTAATCAATTCTGGAGTTAAATTTAATAATGTATGGTCTAATCCCGTGTGTTCTCCTACTAGATCAACAATACTTACTGGAAAGTATGGATATAGAACCTCGGTTTTAGATGCAGGGGATGAACTGTCTACATCAGAGACCTCTCTACACAACTATTTAAGCCAAAACACAAATTATAGCTCTGCGCTTGTTGGGAAATGGCATCTTTCAGGTACTCCTGCAGATCATAACCATCCAAATAATATAGGAATAGACTACTACTCTGGTATGATAGGTGGGGGTATTCAAAATTATTCAAACTGGATGTTTTCAGAAAACGGAAATACTTCAGATACAACTCAATATTCTACTACTAAGTTGACTAATGAAGCAATTGATTGGATTAATAATCAAGATAGCGAATGGTTTATGTGGCTTGCCTATAATGCGCCTCACACACCATTTCACTTACCTCCTAGTAATTTACACTCTCAAGGTCAACTTCCGGCTGACCAAGCTAGTATAGACTCAAATCCACTGCCTTACTACTTAGCAATGATTGAAGCAGTTGATAGCGAAATGGGAAGGCTATTTAATAGCATTAGCGAAGAAGAATTGGCAAATACAACTATAATATTTATTGGAGATAATGGAACCCCAAACGAAGTTGTTCAGCAATACAATAGTAACAGGGCAAAAGGCTCTTTATATAAAGGAGGCATAAATGTTCCTATGATTATTTCTGGAAATCAAGTTAACAGGTTTAGTCAAGATGAAAATGCATTGATAAACACAACGGATCTATTTACAACTATTACAGAACTTTGTGG
>JAPKAF010000041.1 GCA_028825365.1 Flavobacteriaceae bacterium
TACCATCTTCACCTGTGTTGACAGACAACACTCCCGTTTCACTAAATGACCACCTATCATCATAAAGACCTGTATTAGATTCACTTGAGGCCTCAGCTGACCACCATTCAGCCGTGTAAACACTACCTGGGCCAACTCCTCTGTAGTTATCAACTTCTGCTTGAATTCTCCAAATTCCAGAAGATAAAAATTCTACTAATTCTTCGTTGGTATTATTGTTTCCATCAGTTGATACAAAATCCATCCAATTAAGGTTAAAAGGAGATTGTAATACCCTCATTCTTAGCGTATAAAGACCTTCGGGTAAATAAGCTGTAAATGAAACTGTTTGCCAATCTTGCCAACCACCAGTTGAAGGTGTGGATATAATACCTATATTCTCTGTTGAGTTATCATTTATTAGCTCTAGTTGTAAGGAGCCAGATCCTTCAGAAGCAACCCTTAAACTAATTGTGTAGTCGCCACTATCATTAATAGCAACTAAATAGTCTGCAAAATCTCCAACGTCTGTGTAACCAATATTTAAGCCTCCAAAAGTATCGCTTGTCTCTTCAGTTTCTAACCCTTCTTGATAATAAAAATCTTCAGCTTGTATTTTACCAGGTATTAAAAGTCTTGTAGATAAATTATTTTCAACTGGGTAATCTTCAAAATTATACAAATATTCGTCGAACTCAGAAATTAATGCTTCTCCGTTGTAGCTTATAGTAATTTCATCTTGAAACGACATGTAGTTATCAGTAATAACATTAATTACTTGACTATTATTAGAGTCAATATCAACAGATGAAATTTCAGTAGATTCTCCATTCAATTTTAAATCAAACAGGTCTAAATCGAGCTCTTGAGTTATTAAAGGGTGTGTAAGTACAATTTTAATGGATTTTTCATCTTCTAGTGTGTTTGCTAATAATATCTCAAACTCAGGAGTCTGATCAGTTGCATCAAAAAATTCTAATTTGCTTAAATTAAATGATATACTCCCTTCGATTTCTAATTTTAATTTTTGAACACCTTCATTTAAATATATATTAGTTGTAAGCCTATTTATAAAACTTGTATAACTGCCACTATTATAAAGAGTGATTTGATCTGTTATTTCTAAATCATTTGATAATAAACTAATTTTTCCCCCAGATTGCTCAGAAGAATACCTAGTTACAATATCATAAAAACCCGACTCTTCTACATTCACTGTGTAAACTAGCCATTCTCCCTCTTCCACCCATCCAACGTGGTATCCATTACTTTCGCTATCTGTTGATTCTTGAATATCTACACCATCGTTTCTGTAGCTCCAACCGTTGTTCCATGTAGAATACTCACCTGTTGATACTTGATAAGTTCCACTGACAGCATCAGAATAGGCGTGTTGTTCAGGGCCTAAATCATAATTAGTTAGATGTATTACACCAGGAATTGCATTATCTGAGTAAGCAACTGTTTCATCAGTATGAGGCTGTCTCATCATAGCGTCTATAACATCTCTATTGTAATGAGTGTTTTCAATACGAGAATCATTACTAAACTGCATTAACCCTAGCATTGCATTTTCAACAGTTGGTTGGTTCTGCTGATTTTCAAAATAATTAATGACAGATTGAAAGTTTGAGTTTGATGAAATAGATAATGAAGAATTAATTGATTCTGTTTTTTTCCATGGCCACCATGCCCATCCAATTTCATTTTCTTCAAACAAACGTATAGCATCGGTAAACCATAAATTTGAATTTTCACCTGACTCACCCATCCATAATGGAACATTGTTTTGATTTCTTATATCCAAAACCCATTGAATTGATTCAGTATCGTTATAGCTCCAATATTTATGAAAGCTATACACTAAGTTATCATCCCAAGGAGGAGTTAAACCAGAAAAGTCATTTGCAAACCAATTACCTTCAATAAAAATAATATGCTCATTATCATACTCTCTAATTGCATCTGTTACTTGTATGTAAAAATTTCTTAGTTCATTATTACCTAATTCCCAATTAGTTTCGTTAAGTAAGTCATAACCTCCTATCCAAGGTTCATCACTGTATCTTATAGCTAACTGCTGCCAAAGAGCAATAGTTTTATTTTTATTTTCTACACTTTCCCATAAAGAAGGAAAAGCAGAGTTATAATCAGAGATAGCAGCATCATAACCTTGTCCACCAGGTGCAGCATGTAGATCTAGTATTAGATATAATTCATTTGCTTCACACCAACTTAAAAGATCATCAATCATTTCAAAGCCTTTATTAAGCCATGTGTTTTCTCCAGCAACTGGCTCTTCTTGAATAGAAAGAGTAAAAAGTTCGTAATGCATAGGTAAACGAATGCTGTTAAAACCCCAGCTAGCTATTGAATCTACATCTTGCTCAGTAACAAAATTATCCAACCATGATTCAAAAAATAATTCTGTATTATCGGTTCCGACTAGATTAGTAAGTTTTTCCTTGAACTCATGTTGAGTATTTGCTCCAGAAGAATAATTGAACATATAGGGTTCTTGTAGCATCCAACCGCCAAGTCCTGCAGCACGAAGAATAACCTCATTATTGTTTTCATCTACAATATCTTTATTTAATCTTCTTAAGTTTTGACTAAATACAGATGAACAAATAAGTATTAAAAATAATAATGTAATTTTTTTCATTAATCTAAATTATCTAAACCGTAAAGTGTTATTTCAGATCCATGACAATATGTATCACTACCATAATTTGAAGTGATTGATATTTTTAAATAATTAAATGATTCAGAAACACCATCTAATTCAAAATCATGTCCATTTGCAGCTGATTCCATAGCATCACTAGGAATATTGCCATCAGCGTCCATAGGATTCCCTATGTCATACTGACCTAGAAGTGTCCATTCTTGTCCGTTGTTACTAGCAAACAGGTCAAATGATTTCATGTTTTCTTCTTGATAATAATAGGCTGTAGTGGGTGATGGACCATTATACCAAAATGCTCTTTGCCAGACTTTTAGACGATTGATTTTTACATTTTTATTAAGATTCACAACTATATCTAATGGCCAATTTAATGTACCTCCATTTTGATCTCTCCAGATGATAAAATAGCTATTATCACTATCTGTTTGAGTAGTATCAACTATATCATCCCAAAAATTAACTGTAGAACCTTCCCAAGCATTTCCATTAATCGATTGATTTGATACTAAACTCCAAGTTGATTTATCAATAACCTCTTCAAATAAAGGAGAATACACACCTTTTTCTTCAAGGTCAGTGACATTTCCATCAAAATCTGCAACTTTAGTTAAAAAAGTAAGTTCGGTTGCTTCTAAACCTCTAATAAATCTATTCTCCAAAGGACTGTTTGATGATAATATTCTAATTTCCTCATCTTCGCCATTTTGAATATGTACATACACATAAACTGTTTTAGACTCTATGTTTTCCCAAGAAACTCTAACACCACCCAGATCAGCAGAAAATTCGATACTTTCTTGTACTAAATAAATAAATGATTCTAAAGGAACAAATTCGGCAGTAGTTGGCTCTGATTTATTATCATTATTATCGACAACAAATAAATTAACTTCTATTGGAGTGGTCTGGTTTAGTCCTGAAATCTCAACTTCATTATTATGAACACTTGATACCCTAAACACATCTTCGCCAAGAGTATTTGTATATTCTGCTCTTACAAATAAAATATCACTATCATCAGGCAAAGTATATGAAATAATCCCTCCACCATTTGTAGGAGTAATAGTCTCGACAATTAATTTTCCAGGAGCTGTAACATCTCCACTTTCGGTATCTTGACAAGAAACTGTAATTAATAGTATTGTGAATACGGAAATAATTTTTTTTAATGATTTTTTCATATTATTTAATTTTTACCAACCTGGATTTTGAATTAAATTAGTATTTATAGTAAGTTCGTCAATGCTAATTGGATGTAAATAATCACGAGGGCTACTAAATGATCTGCTTCCTACATCTCTAAGTGTGTAAAATCCATTCTCACTAGTCTCATCAACAGACCAACCTTTCACAGTTGAGTTTAAATAATTTTCTGCTATTTTCCACCTTCTCAGATCATTATACCTATGTCCTTCAAAAGCTAATTCAATTAACCTTTCGTGCTGTATAATATCTCTTAAACCATCTTTTGTTGTATGCTTATTGACTGTTGCTGCTATAGTTGCATCACTCCAAGCCTCTTCAACAGTTTTAATACCTGCTCTTTCTCTTATAGCATTTAACATTGAGTAAACTTCTTGTGTAGGACCATTAACCTCGTTAGCTGCTTCAGCATAATTTAAATACAACTCTGCTAACCTAACTATAGGCCAAGAGTATTGAACAATTTTATCATAACTATCTCCTTCTGAGTCAGGATGGACTATTTTTTTAAGTGCGTAGCCAGTGATTAAATAATCACTAGTATTAGCTATCCTACCGTGAGTTTCACCTTTTCTCATTTTTAAATTCCATAAGCTACCCCAAGTTCTATTGTAACCTCTATCAAATCCGATATTAGCATAAAACCTTGGCTCTCTATTTAAATGTAAGTTTGCTGTTCTTTGAGCAAATTGTGCATAAGGATTTTGTGAGCTAGAGATAGTAGAAACATTGTACCTGTTATTATAATCAAAAGTAAGATCTTCATTTATTGGAAGTCCATTTTTTGTATAAAACATCTCAACTGAACTTAAGGTTGGTGCTATCCATTGCCATGCTGCTTCAACAGAGGAAGATGTTGGGCTTTTCATTAAAGATCCTGCTTGCAATTGCCACCAGTTAGTACCAACAGGGTCTGAATGTCCCCAAAGTAATTCATTATTCCATCTGTCTACTATTGAATACCTAATGTCGTACTGTTTACTAACTATTTCGAATTCATAATTTTCAGTATCAAAAGTTGGTGGAGTATCTATAAACTGGTATAAACTTGCTCCTTGAGCGGTAGCAGTGTTAAGAGCGTCTAAAGAAGCTTCCATAGCTAACTCCCATTTATTTGGATCATAATTTTGATTGAAAAAATGCTCTCCTTGATCATTTACAAAGCCAGAATAAAACTCACTATTACCATTAAAAAGTGGACTCGCAGAAAATAATAAAACTCTTGACTTTATAGATTTTGCAATTACTTGATCAATTCTACCTAAATCATTATTATTGAGTACTCTAAGCGGAAGATTAGTAATAGCAGAATCGATAGTCTCTGTTATGAACGTAATACATTCATCAATTGTGTTTCTTTTCACCCTAACTTCTTCATCATTTGCAGAGATAGGAAGGTTTTCATCCATAATTGGAATAGGGCCATAATATTTTAAAAGAGTAAAATGATAGAAGGCTTTTAAGAATTGAGCTTCAGCCTTCCAAGAATCCTTTTCTTCTTGTGTCATATCAACTACGTTGTCCATATTCTCAATTAATATATTACAACTTCGAATCCCTCTCCATAGAGAACCATGACGCTCATAGCCTGACCAATAACTCAAAAGTGGATCAGATGATGACTGTAATCCTTTCATTAATCTTATCCCAGGTGTTTCTTTAGATATTGGAGTTGCTAAAGCATCTGTAGCAGTGACATAAGAACTATAAATATCATCATTTTTAGGTAAATAGCTATAACATGTAGCAAGAGCAGTATATGCTGATTCTTGTCTGTCAAATAATAGGTCTAATTCTTGAGTTTGATCAGGAACAATATCTAAATATTCATCGCAGCTAAAAAACGCAAATGAAATAAACGCTAAGTATATAATATTTTTTTTCATATTTTTTATCTTAAAATTTAACTTGTAATCCTAAGTTATATATTTTTTGTGGTGGATAGCCTAAGCCATTACCACCCATTTCAGTATCCCAAAGATCAAACTTACTAAACGTTAGTAAATTTAAACCAGTAAAATAAATTCTAGTATTTAAGCCACTTAATATTCCACTATTTTTTTCAGGAATAGTATATCCAAATTCTACATTTTTTAGTCTAAGAAAATCTCCTTCTCTTTGCCACCAAGTGGATTGTTGTTGATTATTGCTTATGGCATATGTAGATAATCTAGGCCAAAAAGCATTTGGATTAGGATTGTTTTCAGACCAATAATTATCTGCTATTACACTTAGAGCATTTCTTTCATTTACAAAAGGAGATATATCATTTGGATTTATGAAAAAGGATACTTTTGCTGCTCCTTGCATGAAAATAGATAAATCAAAATCTCTATAACCAGCAGAAATACCAAATCCATATATTATTTCAGGAACTTGAGGAGATCCTATTGCAGTCATATCATTTTCATTAACAACTCCATCACCATTTAAATCAGTATATTTAATATCCCCTGGCAGATATGCATTTGATGAGGATGAAAATCCATTAAATTGTTCGGGTGAATTAGTAATGTCCTCAGCATCTATAAATAGTCTTTCTGCTATAAGTCCAAAAGGTTGATTTACAGGATGTCCAATTCTACTTAAGTTATCAAAGTCGTAATTTGGTTCACCATTTACTAGCACTTCATTAGTTGCATAGGTGAAATTAGCTCTACCTGAAATATATAAACCAGATGAAAATGCTTGATTATAATTAATTGAAGCATCTACCCCCTTTGATTTCACTTCTCCAAGATTACTACTTATACCTGTTGTTAGTCCCATGGACTCAGGAATATAATCTCTTTGCATATAAATTTGAGTCCTATGCTCTTTAAAATAATCTACTTGTACGTTTAGCGCTTTATTAACCTCTAGTTCTAAACCAAAATTTGATTTTTCGGCAACCTCCCAAGTAACATTAGGGTTGGAGTATCTATAAATCAAATAACCATTACTATAGTTGCTATAATCTAAACCCCATGAGTAGGAAGTCCCTCCATCATTAAGATTTACATCAGAAAGATAAAAAAACCTGTCATTAGCACTTGATATTCCATCATTACCAACCTTACCATGAGTAATTTTAAGCTTTAAAAGAGTTATACTTGAATCCATCTCTTCAAACCAGTTTTCATTAGATACAATCCAACCAAAACCTACAGATGGAAAAAATCCATATCTATTGTCTTCAGCAAACTTCTCAGAGCCGTTGTACCCAAAATTAAATTCAGTAAAATATCTAGCATCATAGTTGTAGGAAAACCTACCTGAAATACCCATATTTCTAGATGGAAGTGATGCGAAATCACTACTTCCACTTATAGTATTTAAAGATTCACTAAAATTAAACACCAACAATCCTCCAACCTCGTGCTTTTCTTCAAATATTCTATTATACTCCGTAGTGAATTCATAATAAAAATTACTGTTACTATAATTATTTATAGATGGACTGTTTAAATATTCCGTCCCTTCTTGAATCTGGTATAAATAATTAAGTAATCCTTCTTCAGTTTCTACCTCTGCCATTCCATAATAAAAAGGAGTATAGCTCCTGGAGTTTTCATTTTCAGCATAAGTCCTTACAGAGGCCATACCTCTAAATTTTAGACCTTCTGTTATAAAACCTAAATCTTGCTCTAACTGTACTTGAGAAAGAATGGTATTAGTAAACCTGTCCTTATAACCTTTAACCATATCAGCATAAGGATTTGGAAACCCTCCATTTCCTTTATTCCCAAACAAAGTATGGTTAAAACCTAAATTATTTTCATACTGATAATACTTTGGAAAATTAACGGGGTTTGCTTGCATTACACTTCCAAAGATGTCATTAGCCCCACTACTTGGACCATTATATCTTTCAAATAATGAAGAAAACTTTACAGCTATTTTAGTTGACTCTGATAAGTTAATATTAATATTAGCTCTAAGGTTTGATCTATTAATATCTATATTATTATTAAAATTGTTTAAAGGGTCTACTTTAAGTAAACCAGTATCATTACTTTGAGAAATAGATAAGTAGTATTGAGCAACTTCTCCACCTCCATTTACATTAAGATTAGCTTTACGATTCAAAGTATAGTCTTTAAATAACTCATCGTACCAATTCACATTAGGATAAATATTCTGATCTGTAGAATTTGCAGTCCCATAAATTTTATTAATTGAATATAATAAAGGAGCCGATGGATCTCTAGATCTAGTTGCTTGATTATACAAATTCATATAGTCAACCCCAGAAAGAAAATCATTTGTCTGAGTAGGGGAAGAAAAAGAATTTTCATACCTAAAGGAAACTTTAGCTTTCCCTTTTTTACCTTCTTTAGTTGTGACTAAAATAACACCATTAGCTCCCCTTGCTCCATACAAAGCAGTAGCGGTGGCATCTTTCATTATAGAAAAACTAGCAATATTATCAGGCTCCATTCGTGCTAGATCATCAGTTGACACTTCTAGTCCATCAATTAGAATTAGTGGATTATTCGCATAACCGAAAGAAGTCACGCCTCTAATAAAAAACTGGGCATTATCTGCTCCAGGTTCACCTGAGGTTTGATAAGAAATCATACCCGCCATTCTTCCAGCTAAAGAATTCGTAAGATTAGATGATGGGATTTTTAATTCAGATGGATTTATGGTGTTTATAGATCCAATTACACTATTTTTCTTTTGTTTTTGAAAAGCTACGACCTGTACTTCATCTAAAGACTCCAAACTCTCTAGCATGATAACATTCACTATGTTTTGATCAGAAATAGTAATATTTTGAGATTCAAAACCTATATATGAGAATTTCAATACATCACTTTTATCATTTGCTTTTAAAGCGTAATTTCCTTCAAAGGTAGTGGATGCTCCAGAATTAGTTCCAGTAACTTGTATTGTAACTCCTGGCAATGGTTGCCCTTGATTATCAACCACTTTTCCAGTTACTAGTATGCTTTGTGCATAAATAATATTAGAAAAAAGGATCATAAATAAAACCCCTTTATAAAGAAAAAAATCTTTTAACATAGTGTAATTTTTAAAACTTATAAATATTCACGTTATGAACTAATTGCAAAGATAATGAATAATAGGATTTGACTAAGATTAACTATAATAAACATAACGAAATCGATATCGTTTATATTGGCTATAAATAATAACTTTATTGAGGTTATTTTATTAATTTAGTAGCCACTTTAGACCTGTTTTACACAATTAATTATTTAAAACAGTTTTTATCTAAAATTAAATCTTTCTGTTTCGTTTTCACTATTAATTATCTCTATTCTAAGTGGATCATAATTATTCATTTCATTTAAAATATCTTGCACATCACTAATTGATTTAATTTCAACTCCGTTGATACTATTTATTACGTTACCAATTTCAATTCCGTAATCTGTCCAATACTTTTCATATCGTTTATTAAAATCAGATATTTTTACTCCACTAGATTTATTATATTTTTTTAATTCTTCTTTAGATAAGTTTTTTAAAATTCCAATTACATTAAAAGAAATCCTTTCATTTTTATTTAATATTACTTCTAATTTTTTTTTCTTTTTATCCCTTATTAATTCAACCATTACTAAATCATTTGGTCTTTTTGTACTCAGATAGCCTTTTAAGTCAGAAAATTTTGAAATTTTTATGTCATCAATATACTTTATTATATCCCCTTTTTTCATACCAGCCAAATCTGCTCCAGAATAATTCTCAACTGAATTTATATAAAAGCCTTCAATTTCTTCTGTTGAAAGTTCTTTAGCAATACTGTTATCTAAAGCTGTTCCTGTAACTCCTAAGAATCCATTTTGAACGATTCCAAATTCCATTAAATCTTCAATAACTTTCTTCGCAATATTACTAGGCACTGCAAATGAGTAACCAATATAAGAACCAGTTTGAGATTGAATTGCAGTGTTTATTCCTATTAGTTGCCCCATTGTATTCACTAATGCACCTCCTGAATTACCAGGATTAACCGCTGCATCAGTTTGAATAAATGATTGTGTTGTGCTACCTGTTGGATCTAAGTTTCTAGCTTTAGCACTAATTATTCCAGCTGTTACTGTTGATGTCAAATTAAAAGGATTTCCAATAGCTAATACCCATTCTCCAATTTTAGTCGCATCACTGTCTCCAAATATTGCATAAGGCAGCTCATTTTCAGTTTCTACTTTTAATAATGCAATATCATTTTGATCATCACTTCCAATTAGTTTAGCTTCAAATTCTTTGTTGTCATTTGTCGTAATTAGAATTTTTTCAGCTTTATCTATCACATGAGCATTGGTTATTATATACCCATCAGCAGAAACAATAACGCCAGAACCTGTGCCAATTTGCATTTGATCTCGCCCCCTGCCAAACATCAGGTCTTCTAATGTGATTTTATCATTGCTAGAAAGAGAGTTTTTTACATGAACTACTGTGTTAATTGTGTTTTCTGCTACTTTTACAAAGTCTGGTCTTTCTTGTGAGAGTATTGTAGAGTTTAGCACATTATTTATTGGTAACTGCTCTGTTAAAACAAGGTTGCTTATATTTTCTTTTTTAAAAACTTCTGAGGTTAATTTTTCATACATATAAACAGCTACTATTCCTCCAACTATTGACGATAATAATACCAATAAATATTTTTTCATAACTAATTTTTTAAATAATACTTTAAAATTAAAATAAATTGCAAATAGATTTAAACCTTTTAACGTTCATTTAACAATTATAATTAACACTGTATTTTGTCTAACGAGCTACTCTGTATCTAATACAGGAATAAAGGATGGCATGATTTTAGTGTAGTTATGAATTATATAATATTTTAAAATTTGTAAAAGGAAACAAAAATATAACAATTTTTTG
>JAPKAF010000042.1 GCA_028825365.1 Flavobacteriaceae bacterium
TCAAAATATCCTAATTGACCTAATTCACGAAGAGTTCTCATTACATTAGCCTTGCTATACAACTGTCCAGGCCTAGTTCTTATTTCTCTATAAATAACGTGGTCATTTGTTTTTTCATTTCCAACTACTGTTATGTTGTTGAAATATGCAGCTTTACCTTCGTTTACTCTTATCTCTAAATCGATTATGTTTCCATCAGCACTAACTTCAACTGGTGTAACAGAAGAAAATAAATATCCATTATTTTGATATAAGTTAGATAAATCATCTGCATCAGGGTCAGAACCGTCAGCTATTCTTTTTTCAAGTTCAACACCATTATATGTGTCACCTTCATTAATTTTTAAAATTTGATTTAGTTGAGAGTCTGAATAAACCGTATTACCTAAATAGTTTATTTTTCCATAAGTATATTTATCCCCTTCTTCTAGCTTAATAGAAACTGTGGCAGTATTGTTTATGTTGTCATAAGTAAGAGTGTCTACTAGAACTCTAGCATCTCTATATCCATTTTCTTTATACTTATCAACTACACTAACTAAATCTTCCTTGAAATCACTTTTTATGTATTTTGATCGCTTTAACACTCTGAAAATATTTTTTTCTTTAGTGTTCTTCATTGCCTTGAGTAATATTTTAGATTTTATTTTATCATTACCGATAAAAGAAATTTCCTCAATTTTAACTTTGCTTCCTTTATTAATATCTAGAAACATATTTACTCTAGCCTTACTAATAGTGTCAATTATAGGTTCGGTTTTAATAGAAACTTTTGCATTTAAAAACCCTTTTTTTCTATAAGTGTTTTCCAAATAATTTTTTGTTGTTGTGATTAGATTTTCAGTTACTTTAACTCCATTTTGTAACTTGTTTTCTCTAATAATATCTTCTGTTTTATTTTTCTTAATTCCTGTGATAGTTAATTTTTTAAGCTCAGGAAGATCTACAAGATAGATATCTAAAAAAACTGTGTCATTTATTTTTTTTGATTCGTATACTTCTATGGAGCTAAATAAGTTTGAACCCCATAGCTTCTTAATTGCATTACTAATCTTTTGTCCTGGAATAGTTATTTTTTCTCCTTTTCCTAGTCCAGAATAAGTTACGATTGTTTGAGGGCTAAATGAGGTCTCTCCAGATACCGTAACCTCTCCGATAACATAAGTTTGTTTTTTTTCAGTTAGCTGGGGGAAAACTGACATTGAGAAAAGTAAAAATATGTATGTGAATTTTTTAAAATCTATTTTCAAAATTTTTTTTTTAAATAATTTGTTGGCTAGTTTTTCCAAACCTTCTTTCTCTGCTTTTATAATCTTCAATTGCTTTCAATAAATGCTCACTTTTAAAATCTGGCCATAGTTTATCACTAAAATATAATTCTGCATAAGCAGATTGCCATAATAAAAAGTTACTTATTCTTTTTTCACCACTTGTTCTAATCATTAGATCTACATCTGGCAAATTTCGTGTGTAAAGATGCTGATTTATTAGCGATTCATCAATTTTTTCTACGGAAATTATATTATTTTTAACTTTATCCGCGATTTCTTTAACAGAATTTATGATTTCATCTCTAGAGCCATAGCTTAATGCAAGAGTTAGTGTCATTAAATCATTGTTTTTTGTTTGATCGCAGACCTTCTCTAAAAACTTCCTTACCACAAGTGGTAATTTGGATGTATCCCCTATAGTTTTCAGCCTAATATTGTTTTTTTGAAGTTCTTTTAATTCTGTTATTAAGGAATTGTGAAGTAAACCCATTAATAATTCTATTTCAAGCTTAGGTCTTTTCCAATTTTCACTTGAAAATGCAAACAATGTTAGATTTTTAACTCCAATCTTTGCACAAGTTCTAACCATTTCCTTTGCGGATTCTCTCCCTTCTGTATGACCTTTGTCTCTTGAAAACCCCTTATTTGTTGCCCATCTTCCGTTACCATCCATGATAATGGCAATGTGCTGAGGGATATTTATTTTATCTGTTTCCATATTTAATAATTACAATAGCAAGGTTTTCTTCCAAAGGTGTAAGATAAATTAATTAATGAAAAGACATACCAATCATTGTTGTTTATGTTTCCAAAATTAGTATAATTTTCATCTTCTGAAACGCTTCCGTCAATATTGTCGGTAAACATAAATCTAGATCCAACTTCAGCTGAGATTATGAACTGATCTAAGATTTTGTATTTGAAACCTAATGTAAACGGAATACCATAAGAGCTTGATTTTGTTCCAAGTTTTAAAATATTATTATTTTGATAAGCTAATTTATCATATTGAGTGTAAACTAGTCCTGTAAAAATATAAGGAGTATATTTTATCCCAGGCTCGTGTAGGTTGAAATCTAAAAATGTAAATTCCATTCCCGCAGACATTTCCATTAGATTGGATTCAAATATAAAACCTCTTTCTACCCTTCTTGGGTCTTTAGAATCAAAATCATTTCCTGCTAAATGAGAGGATAAAACTGAAAATCTATAAGAATGCCTGGGGCTTCTGTTCCATTTCAATAGGAGGCCATAGGTCATTAAACCGTTGATTTTACCATCAGGATTCAAAATTTCATCAGGAGATATAAAGGTTGTGTCACCTACATCTCCTATAAAGTTACTACTACCAAAAGTTACCCCCACTTCATATATTTGACTGAAGGAAAACTGAATCGATAAAAGGAAGATGATAATTAATCTCATAATTATAAAATTATGCAAATATAAAAAATACAATTATTCTTTTCTAGATAAAGAACAGATTAGAACCTAAATTATTGTAAATTTCTTTTGTCTTTACCCCACATTAGCTTTTCTCTTAATGTAATTAAAAAGCTTTCGTTTTCTAGTTCAATCATTTTTATTTTAAAAGGAGATTTTTTTATAACTACAACATTAGTGTTACTTAATGTTGTAATTCTAGAGTCTAAGGAAATTAAAAACTCATTTTCTCTTCCATTGACCTTTAATGAAATTTCAGTATTATCAGCAATAATTAACGGTCGAGCATTTAAATTATGTGGAGCTATTGGTGTAATAACTAAATTTTCTGCTTCAGGCATTATAATCGGCCCTCCACAACTTAAAGAGTATCCCGTTGATCCAGTTGGAGTTGCTATAATTAATCCGTCAGCCCAATATGAATTTAAATATTTATCATCTAGCTTAGTTTCGATTGAAATCATTGAAGTAGTATTTTTTCTACTTACGGCTATTTCGTTTAACGCAAAATTTAATTTAGAAAGTTCATTATTTTTTTCTGAAGTAACAACCTCAATCAGAGATCTTTCAGAAATAGAATAGTTGCCAGAAATAATCTCATCAATAGCTTCTTCGATTTTATCAATTTTAATTTTAGCTAAAAAACCTAATCTACCAGAGTTTATGCCAACAATAGGAATAGATAGGTGTTTGACAAATGTTATTGCTTTCAAAATTGTGCCATCCCCTCCGATGGAAATTAGTAAATCATAGGATTTGTCTAATTCTGTAAACGAATTAATATTTTCTGGAAGTAATTCTTTTAATTGACTATAATATTCTTCTTCAAGAAAAATGGAAACTTTTCTTTTTTTTAAAAGCGAAACTAATTTTGTGATATAATGTGATGGTTCTGATTTCAAAAACTTTCCGAGAATAGCTACCTTCATTTAATCTAAATATTTAAATATTTATCCAGATATTTTGACCTATCCTTTAACTCATTGAAAAAATCATCTTCTTCATGATTTGAAAGCACCTCATACTCATACTCTCTTAAAAGCCTTAATGCACTAGTCAAATCTTTAAGATCAACTTTAACAACTGCTTCAATATTTTCAATGTTTGAACCTGAAATTGAAATACTAAAAATTTTAACTTCATTAACTTCTAACGCTTGACATATTTCAGAAAAAGAAAAAGTATTAGTGTTTTTTAAAATTTTTATTGATACCTCGTTTTTAACAAGATTTTCTACAACCATATTCTAGCAAATTTTAAACCAAATTACATAATTTACTTAAAGTAGTTTGTATTTTTACATTAAATTTTAAAAATGACAAAATTAAGTGTTAATATTAATAAAATAGCAACGTTAAGAAATGCTAGGGGTGGTAATAACCCTGATTTATTAGAGTTTGCAAAAAATATAGAACTATATGGTGCTCAAGGTATTACGGTTCATCCAAGGCCAGACGAACGTCACGTAAAATATGCAGATGTTTATGATTTGAAATCGGTAGTAAAAACTGAGTTTAATATTGAAGGAAACCCTAATGACAAGTTTGTTAAAATGGTTTTAGATGTTAAGCCTACACAAGTGACCTTAGTCCCTGATGCTGTGAATGATATCACCTCTTCGTCTGGATGGGACACTATCAAAAACGAAAGTTTTTTAACTGAAATTGTTACGGAGTTTAAAAGAAATAATATTAGAACATCTATATTTCTTAATCCAGATTTAAAGTTTTTAGAGAATTTAAATAAAATCGGAACTGACAGGGTAGAGCTTTACACAGAAGATTATGCGGTTAGTTACAAAAAAGGAAATAATTTATCAATTCAGCCATACATGGAGTGTGCAGATGTTTTAAATCAATTAAATATTGGTGTAAATGCAGGTCACGATTTGTCATTAGATAATATATTATTCTTCAAACAAAATATTCATAATCTTTTAGAAGTTTCAATTGGTCACGCTTTAATTACTGAAAGCTTGTACTTGGGCTTGGAATCCGTTATTAAATCATATTTGAGAAAATTAGCATGAAAAATATTCATTCAAAAATAATTGGATCTGGGAATAACCACGTACTGATTTTACATGGTTTGTTGGGTATGGGGGATAACTGGAAATCTATTGCTAATAATTTATCTAAAGATGGTTATTGTGTTCATTTAATTGATCAAAGAAATCATGGTAAGAGTTTCCATTCACCGAAGATGAATTATGACTTGATGGTTCAGGATGTGTATAACTATTTAGAATCTCACAAAATTAAAAGATGTGTAATTATGGGTCATTCTATGGGTGGAAAAACCGCTATGAAATTTAGTCAATTGCATTCTAAATTTTTGAGTAAACTAATCGTAGTAGACATAGCTCCAAAAAAATATGAAGCTAAATTTAATTATCTGTTTGAAGCTCTTAAATTATTAGATTTAGAAAATTGTATATCAAGAAAAGACATCCAGAATAAGTTATCACAAACAATTCATGATCAGTCTTTAGTTTTCTTTCTTCTAAAAAATATTGGTCGAAATGAAGAAAATAATTTTTCTTTCAAGGCGAATGTAAATGTTCTTCACGAAAATTTAATTGTGCTAATGGATAAAATTATTATAAATGAAAAAATTCTAGTGAGCACTTTTTTTATTAAAGGAGACAAATCAGATTATATAAATGAAGATGATATTAGCCTGATTAAAAATAAATTTCCTAATTCAGAGGTTGTAGAAATATTAAATTCTGGCCATTGGGTTCATGCAGAAAACCCCAATTATTTTTATTCCGCATTACAGGAAATTTTAAAAAACTAAATCTATAATTATAGTCTTGTCCTAAACTAAAAATTATTGTATTTTTGCGACCCAATTTTTAAATCAAAAAATGAAAATTTCAAAAAAAAGTTTAGGTAATCAACATTTATTAATTACTATACAAGTATTGGAAAAAGATTATTCTAAGAAAGTAAATGAAGTATTAGTTAATTATTCCAAAACAGCAAATATGCCTGGCTTTAGAAAAGGACATATTCCAATTGGATTAGTGAAAAAACAATACGGAAAAGATGCTATTAGAGAGGAAGTAAGTAAGATTATACAAGAAGAGTTAAGGAAATACTTAGTTTCTGAAAAATTAGATATTTTAGGAAACCCACTTCCTGTATCGAGTGATGAAATTGATTGGAGTTCAGGTGAGTTTAATTTTGATTTTGAAATTGGTTTAACCCCAGTATTTGATATAAATTTAAAATTTAAAAAGCCTGTAACTAGCTATACTATTACTGCTGATGATAAAATGATTAATGATCAAATTACAAACATTCAAAATCAGTACGGTAAATTAATTAGCAAGACTGAAGTTTCTAAAGATGATGAGGTAACAGCTTCGTTTATTAATCAGACGGAAGAAATAAATAATAAATTCACACTTAAGCTAGATAAATTTAAAAGTAAGTCAGCCTCAAAATCTATTGTTGGCCTTAAAGTTGGTGATTCAGTTCCTTTAAAAACTAACAACTTGTTTGAAAATCAAGCTGATTTAGTTAGTGCTCTAAAAATAACAACTGAAAAAGCAGAGGATTTAAAAATAGATATTGATTTTACTGTTGAAGAAATTAATTTTAGAGAACCAGCAGATTTAGACGTTGAATTATTTGATAAATTATTTGGTAAAGGAATTGTTAAAACAGCTACTGAGTTAAAGGCAAAAATTGCAGAAGATGCTGAGAAACAATTTGTTCAGCAATCTGATCAAAAGTTATTAAATGATGTAACCGAATACCTTATCGACAACACTAAATTTGACTTACCTGCTGAATTTTTACATAAATGGATGCAGACTGCCGGTGAAAAAGAACTTTCTGTGGAGGATGCTAAGTTAGAGTACATGAAGTCGGAAAAAAGCATGAGGTATCAATTAATTGAAGGTAGAATTATAACGGATAATAAACTTCAAGTTAATATGGAGGACATCAAATCTTACACTAAAGAAATGATTATTAGTCAAATGCTACAGTACGGACAAGCTAACCCTGGAGATAAAGAGCTGGATGAAATTATAAATAGAGTTCTTACAAACCAGGATGAGGTGAAAAGAATATCTGAGCAACTAACAAGCCAGAAAATACTATCTTTTTATAAAGAAAATGTAAATTTAAAAGCGAAGAAACTCCCTTATGACAAGTTTGTTAAGGAAGTTTATGGAGCGTAATTTTTAAAACCCTTACCTTTATATATGCAAAATGCAGCATTAATTGGAGGCCTTGTAATTATCATTATTGCAAATTTACCAGCATTAATTAAAAAGTATAAAAAATAAATCATATGGATTATTCAAAAGAATTTGAAAAGTTTGCTATTAAAGATCAAGGTATAAATAGTACTTACTACAACAAGATTATTAGTAGTATGTACCCAAGTTCTTTAACTCCTAACATTATCGAAGAGAGACAATTGAATGCTACAGTTCTTGATGTTTTCTCTAGACTTATGATGGATAGAATAATTTTTATGGGTACAGCAATAAATGATCAAGTAGCGAATATTATACAGGCTCAGCTATTATTTCTTGAAAGTACAGATGCATCAAAAGATATTCAAATCTATATAAATTCACCAGGAGGGAGTGTTTACGCTGGTCTTGGTATTTATGATACAATGCAATTGATTAAGCCGGATGTTGCAACTATATGTACTGGTATGGCAGCTTCAATGGGTGCAGTTTTATTATGTGCTGGAGAAAAAGGGAAAAGAAGTGGATTAACTCATTCTAGAGTAATGATCCATCAGCCATTAGGTGGAGCTCAAGGTCAAGCAAGTGATATTGAAATAACTGCTAGGGAGATAATGATACTTAAAGAAGAATTATACAATATTATAAGCAAACATTCTGGTCAAGACTACGACAAGGTATATAAAGACAGTGATAGAGATTATTGGATGAAATCTGATAAAGCTTTGGAGTATGGTATGATTGATGAAATTCTTACAAGATCTTAAATTTATTTATCTATGAGTAAATCTTCTGAATTACAATGTTCATTTTGTGGAAAGAAAAAAGCAGAAACAGAACTGTTAATAGCTGGAATTGATGCGCATATTTGTGATCAATGTATTGAACAGGCCAATGGTATAGTTATTCAAGAAGCCAACTCTGAGATATCCAATAAAGAGGTTTCACCAACTAAACTTCTCAAGCCTCAAGAAATCAAATCATTTTTAGATCAATATGTCATCGGTCAGGATTTTACTAAAAAAATTCTTTCAGTATCTGTGTATAACCATTACAAGAGGTTAAGTCAAAAAATTGAAGAGGATGATGTTGAAATACAGAAAAGTAATATAATAATGGTTGGTAAGACTGGAACGGGTAAAACATTAATGGCAAAGAGTATTGCTAAAATGTTAGATGTTCCTTTAGCTATAGTTGATGCAACAGTTTTAACTGAGGCAGGGTATGTAGGTGAAGATGTTGAAAGTATTCTAACTAGATTATTACAGGCTGCAGATTATAATTTAGAGAAAGCAGAAAGAGGCATAGTTTTTATTGATGAAATTGATAAGATTGCTAGAAAAAGCGATAATCCTTCTATAACAAGAGATGTTTCGGGTGAAGGAGTACAACAAGCTTTACTTAAATTATTGGAAGGAACGATTGTGAATGTTCCGCCTAAAGGAGGAAGAAAACATCCTGATCAAAAATTCACTGAAGTAAATACAGAAAATATTTTATTTATTGCAGGAGGTGCATTTGATGGCATAGAAAGATTTATTTCTAAACGATTAAATATGGCTGCAATAGGCTATAAATCATCCAAAGAAGAAGTTATTTTAAAAGATAATTTACTTCAATACATAAACCCCAAAGACTTAAAAGATTTCGGTTTAATACCCGAAATTATTGGAAGGCTTCCTGTTGTAACATACATGAATCCTTTAGACGCCAAAGCACTTAGAGCTATATTAACTACTCCAAAAAATGCAATTATCAAGCAATTTGTGAAATTGTTCGAAATGGACGGTATTGAACTTGAGATTAAAGATCCAGCTTTAGATTATATTGTTGAAAAAGCATTAGACTATAATTTAGGAGCTAGAGGTTTAAGGTCTTTATGTGAAGAAATATTAAACGATGCAATGTTTAATATGCCAGGTGGGGATAAAAAGAAGCTTGTAGTAACTAAATCTTATGCAGAAAAGCAATTATCTAGAATTGTTTTGAAAAAATTAAAAGCAGCGTCTTAATTATTAATCTCTAATAATTCTTCAATATATTTCCTAGAGTTTGATAATCTGGGTATCTTATTTTGGCCACCTAATTTATTTCTACTTCTCATCCATTTGTAAAATAGTCCGTTTTGTGCTATTATAACTTCCGGCTTATCCAATGAAATATTATTATATCTTTTTGCTTCATAATCTGAATTTTCAGATTTCAAGTATTCATCTATTTGATTAGCAATTTCAATTAGATTTTTAGGAGTTGAGTTAAATTCAATTAGCCATTGATGTCTTCCTTTTTTCTTACCATCCATAAATACAGGAGCTACCGTATAATCAACAACTTCTAAGTTAGATTCTTTACATAAATTTTTAATTACATTGTCACTGTTTTCAATTATTACTTCTTCTCCAAATACATTAATAAAATGTTTTGTTCTTCCTGTCACCAAAATTCTGTAAGGATTTAAAGAAGTAAATCTAACCGTGTCACCAATCTTATACCTCCAAAGACCTGCATTAGTTGTGATAACAATCGCATAATTTTTATTTAATTCTACTTGACTTAAGTTGATTATTTTTTGATCCTCATTATGGTAGTTGTCCATTGGAATAAACTCATAATAAATACCATAATCGAGCATTAGTAAAAGTTCTTTAGAATTATTAGAATCTTGAACAGCAAAAAAACCTTCCGATGCATTATAGATTTCGTAATATTTAACTTTATCTGATTTAAATATAGAATTGTACTGATTTATATATGGATTAAAGCTAACTCCTCCGTGAAAGTATACTTCTAAATTTGGCCAAATTTCATTAATTGTTTTTTTACCGCTAACCTCTAATGTCTTATTCAAAAGAGTTAATACCCATGAAGGGACTCCTGCTAAACTTGTGACATTCTCTTTTATCGTTTCTTCAATTATAGCTGGCATTTTATGTTCCCAATCACTCATTAAAGCAACTTTCTTACTTGGTGTGCTAATATATTCAGCCCAGATAGGCATATTTTCAATTAAGATGGCTGAAAGATCCCCATAGATACTGCCATTTTCAAAATAAGTAGATTTACTACCCCCTAGTCTAAGATTTTTACCTTCGAATAGTTTTGAGTTTTCATTATTGGAAAGGTATAGGCATAATAAATCCTTGTTTGCTGCATAGTGACAATCTTCTAAAGATTCTTGGCTGATAGGAATGAATTTGCTTTTAGAATTTGTAGTTCCGCTAGATTTTGCAAACCATTTAATATCCGAACTCCAAAAAATATTTTTTTCTCCTTTTCTAGATCTTTCA
>JAPKAF010000008.1 GCA_028825365.1 Flavobacteriaceae bacterium
TTTTTTAAACAACTCTTAAATTGCTAAAAAATGCGTAATCTAATATTTATATTAATATTTTCAGTAATTTCTTGTTCAAATAATTCTGATGACCAATCTGAAATAAATAATAACGACTGTAGCAGTTCTACAGTAGATTTTATTGCTGAACTAAGTAATGTATCTAATTTAGTAGAAGAAAACCCCATTGATTGTTTAGCTACTAATGAAAGTCTAGATAATTTGTTTTGTATTTATTCTAACTTGTCAGAAAGTGATATAGCTAGTTTACAAGTCATTTTATCTAACGAACAAGAAGGGTTAATCTTAGAGGATGCTTTAAATGAGTTAAGTACTGAAATAGATACTATTTGTAATTAAATTAGAAATATTGTTCGTATTTGTTTTATATATTTGCGCAAAATATTCAACAAAACAGAATGTCAAAATATTTCCTTAGAACTCTTTTTTTTAGTTTATTATTTCTGTGTTTTTTCAATTCCAAAGCTCAAACAAAATCTAGCTACAACAAAGGAGATATTTATTCTTATTGGGGGTGGAATTTTTCATGGTACTCAAAATCAGATATTCATTTCAAAGGAGACAATTATGACTTTACAATACATAATGCAACCGCTCAGGATAGACAAACTGAATTCAGTTTTGACAAGTACTTTAACCCAGGGACAATAACTATCCCTCAATACAACTTCAGAATAGGTTACTTTATAAAAGAAAATATAGATATATCCTTTGGTATTGATCATATGAAGTATGTCTTGGAACAGGACCAATTATCTAGAATATCTGGATTTATTGAAGATTCAGGGACTGTTTATGATGGAGTTTATGATAATACTTTGCTGCCTATTAGTGAGGGCTTTTTAAAGTACGAACATAGTGATGGTTTAAATTATATAAATTTTGAAATCAGAGAACATGATTTATTCTTAGAGCAAGGTAATTTAAAGGTTACTTTTATTAAAGGAGTAGGTTTAGGTTTTATGTTACCTAAGACAAATGCTACTTTGCTTAATAATAAACGTAATGATAATTTTTATTTATCAGGCTACGGAGTACACACTGTTTTTGGATTGAATGTTAATTTTTTTAAAAACTTTTTTATACAAACAGAGGTAAAGGGAGGATACGTTTCATTACCATCAGTTAGAACTACTATAAATAAATCAGATACAGCTAGCCAAGACTTTTTCTACGCACAATATAATTTAGCATTTGGATACCTTTGGAGCTTTTAAAAAACTTCTTTAAAAAGTATTGAACTGGCTACAATTATAATAAAGTAACCAAACCCTTTTTTTAATTTACTTCCATCCGTTTTAAGGCCTATCGCCTGGCCAATAAAAATACCTATTATTGAAATAGATGAAAATTTTATTAAAAACAGCCAGTCTATAATGTGATTTTCTATATCACCAATGAAACCAAAAAGGGATTTGATAGAAATTATTACCAAAGAAGTCGCTATTGCCTTTTTCATATCTAATTTACTAAAAAGTACTAATACAGGTATAATAATAAATCCTCCACCAGCGCCAACTAATCCTGTAATAAAGCCTACTACAGTTCCTTCAGCTAAAATTAATACTTTACTATACTTATAAGCTTTCTTTTCTTTAGCATCATTATCTTTTCTTTTTCTAATCATTGCTATACCAGCGAAGTATATTAAGAGTGCGAAAAATAACATTAAAAATTTCTCCTTAGTTATTATCAATTCTCCAATTGAAATTATTTCATCTGGAATTAACTCTATCAAATATCTTCTAGTTAGGTAAACAGAAACTGCTGCAGAAAAAGAGAAGTAAATAACAGTATTTATGTGAATTAGTTTTAGCTTAATATTTTTAATTGAACCAATAAGGGAAGTTAGTCCAACAGTAAATAAAGAATAAGCTGTTGCGATAACAGGATTGATCCCGAATAAATAAACAAATATAGGTAGGGAAAGTATAGATCCACCGCTACCAATTAGCCCCAATGTTATTCCAACAAAAAGTGCACCTATGTAGCCTAAAATTATATTTAAATCCATTTATTTCTGAATTAAAATTATGTTAATATAAATTTCAAAACGATAATTTTAAATATCTTTAACAAATCTATAATTATATATTTAATGAGGTCTAAATTTTTATTTTTATTTTTTATTTTTTCCTGCTATTTATCTTATTCACAGCAAGATAGTTCGGTGAAAATATTAATAATTAAATCCCTTGAGGATAATGAAATTCCATTAAACACATTTCCTGTAAAAGTACCTTTAGTTAGAGGTTTAACTAATAAACTTATAATCCCTTTTTTTAATTATAATTTAAGTAATGCTCTTAAGAAACCTGACTTAGATATAACCAATAAAACAGATTTAGTATCACCTACTTGGGATATAAAGCAGACATTCAAAGAAGGAAACACGACCTCTTCAAAGTTTAGAAAAGATTTTTATTTAGGGGAGTTAGAAACAGAATCAAAGTACATTATAATAAAATGTAGAGATCATGAATATGTTGATGGCGATAGAATTAAATTAATGTTAAACAATATCGTTATACACCCAAATATAACTTTAACTGCCAATTATTATACAATAGACATTGATTTAATGGAAGGCTATAATAATATAGAGTTCGTTGCCTTAAACGAAGGAGAGTCTAGTCCTAATACAGCTCAACTGAGTGTTTTTGATGAAAATGGCAGTAATTTATCAAACAATAAATGGTTAATAATGACTGGTTATAAGGCTAAGCTTGTAGTTTTTAAGAAATAAAAACATTAACTATTTAGCATAACTGGCATTACTAGCATAGTTATACTTTCTCCGTCCACATTTCCACTTGTAGGTTTTAAGATACCTGCTCTGTTTGGCAGGCTCATTTCAAGCTTTATTTCAGGGGATTCTAAATTATTTAACATTTCTAATAAAAACCTAGAGTTAAATCCTATTTGTATATCGTCTCCTTGGTAATCACAAGTCAACCTCTCTTCTGCCTTATTACTAAAGTCTAGATCTTCTGCAGAAATATTTAATTCAGCACCAGCTGCTTTTAGTCTTATTTGATGAGTTGTTTTGTTAGAGAAAATAGAAACCCTTTTTACCGAATTCAAAAATTGAATTCTGTCAATAGTTAATACGTTTGGATTTTCTTTAGGAATTACAGCTTCATAATTAGGATAGTTGCCGTCAATTAATCTACATATTATAAGACTATCGTTAAGTATAAACTTAGCGTTAGAGTCATTGTATTCGACCTCAATTTCCTGATCATTGTCGTTTAGTATGGTTTTAAGTAAATTAAGTGGTTTTTTTGGCATTATAAACTCTGCAGTCTCAGACGCTGTAAAATCACTCCTAGTGTACTTAACTAGTTTGTGTGCATCGGTAGCTACAAAAGTTAAGTTATTGTTAGATAATTGAAAAAACACCCCACTCATCACTGGTCTTAGATCGTCGTTACCTGCTGCAAATAATGTATTATTTATTGCCTTTAGTAAAACTTCACTAGATATTTTTGTTGAGGATGGATTGTCTAGCTGAATCGTTTTTGGAAATTGCTCTCCGTCTGAATAAGCTAAAGCATATTTACCATGGTTTGAATTAATCTCAATTATATGGTTTTCAAGTACAACAAAAGTTAAAGGTTGTTCAGGAAAAGTTTTTAATGTATCTAAAAGAAGCTTTGAAGGAATAGCTAAAGTTCCTTTACTATCACTGTCAACTTCTATAGATGTGCTCATTGTGGTTTCGAGGTCACTTGCTGTAATACTCAAATTAGAATTATCTAATTCAAATAGAAAATGATCAAGAACAGGGATTGTATTAGACGAGTTAATAACTCCACCAACAATTTGTAATTTCTTAAGTAATGCTATACTTGAAACAATAAATTTCATATTTGGAAATTTAGATTTATATCTACAAATATATTGTAAACAGACAAATAAAGGAAAGAAACTTATTAACAGTTTTTTTTATAAACTATTTAAAGTTTATGGTTACACTATCTAAAATATTTAGCCCCATTAAAGAAGCTGCAGTACCGAAATTTACGGGATTACTTTTGTAAATCGCAATTTCTAAATTTAAGCTTGAATTGAAAATAGCTAAAGCTTGACCGTCATTGTTTCTTCTATTTTCATCAATACTAAAATTCACTATGTCACTATATTTACTGTGTATTTTTTTAAATTTATAATTTCTTACAGAAATTTCAAAATCTCTTGATTTAGATATTTCTCTAAAGAAAGGTTTTGTAATGTTAGTAACTACATTTCCGTAATTGTCTATATAAATAACATTACCTATAATCTGATTTTTACTTTCGTTTATAAAAGGAGTTAAGTTTTTTACAGATTTTATTTTATCTATATTCTTACCTATTACTTCAAGTTTACCTCCTCTTGAAATGTGACATGCTACTTTAACAAACACATCTAAAACACTAAAATTTGAAATCAAATTATCATGAATATTGATTTCTACAATTTCCTCAGGTTCTATATTTAAACAGGCCATACTCATAATTCCATTATCAGCACAAATAAAGTATTGGCCTTCAAATTTGACTACTAAATGTTTATTTTCAGGGTTCAATTCTGAATCTACTCCGATGATGTGTATTGTATTTATTGGAAAGCTTGTGTAAGAGTTTTGAATTATATAGGCTGCCTCTAATATATTAAATGGAGATATTTGATGAGAGATATCAACAATATTAACATCAGGTAACTCTGAGAAAATAGCCCCTTTAATATTGGCCGTAAAGTGGTCTTTTATACCAAAATCTGTAGTTAATGTTATTATTGACATTTATAAATTGTTAATATTTTTTTTAAAATATATGATATAAAATTATGTACATTTATTACAAATTTAATAAAATCATCTCTATAAAATCAATAAAACAGATTTCTATTGAACGAAAAAATAATTAAAATTAAAAATATTGATCCAAAAGAATTATTTGGGTCAAGAAATAAAAATTTAGATTTTATAAAATCTAGCTTTCCTAAGTTGAAAATCATTGCTAGAGGAGATGAGATAAAGGTCTTTGGTGATGAAAGCTTGTTAATTGATTTTGAATCTAAAATTGAAATTATTTTCAAATATTTCTTGGAGTATAACTCTATTTCTGAAAATGAGATAGAGACTTTAGTTAAAAGTGGTTCTATTAGCGAAGTGAAAACTTCTAAAAAAAGTCATGGTGCTATATTGCATGGAGTAGGTGGTAAGCCAATTAAAGCTAAAACTATTAATCAAAGAAAAATTGTTGATAGTATTTCAAATAATGATATGGTATTTGCTATTGGCCCTGCTGGTACAGGTAAAACATATACTGCTGTAGCTCTTGCAGTTAAAGCCTTAAAAGATAGACAAGTAAAAAGAATTATATTAACTAGACCTGCTATAGAAGCTGGTGAGAACCTTGGTTTTTTACCTGGAGATTTAAAGGAAAAACTAGATCCATACATGCAGCCTCTTTATGATGCCTTACGAGATATGATCCCTGCAGAGAAATTAAATGATTATATAGAAAATGGAACTATTCAACTAGCACCATTGGCATTTATGCGTGGGAGAACTTTAGATAACGCTTTTGTTATTTTAGACGAAGGTCAAAATACAACCCATGCTCAAATGAAAATGTTTCTAACTAGAATGGGTAAAAACGCTAAGTTTTTACTCACTGGAGATCCTGGTCAAGTCGACTTACCAAGGAGAGTTACATCTGGTTTAAAAGAAGCTTTGTTAATATTAAAAGATGTTAAAGGAGTTGGTATTGTTTTTTTAGATGATAATGATGTTATTCGTCACAAGTTAGTTAAAGATGTGATTGAAGCTTATAAAAATATTGAGAATTTAGAATAGAGATGTATATGAATAATACTATTATTAAGACTGATTTTAATTTTAAGAATCAGGTAGCGGTTTACAAGGGAAAGGTTAGGGATGTTTATACATTAAAAAACAACTTACTTGTTATGGTTGCTTCTGACAGGTTATCTGCTTTTGATGTGGTTATGCCAAAAGGAATTCCATATAAAGGCCAGATTTTAAATCAAATTGCTACAAAAATGATGAAAGATACCGAGGACTTAGTTCCTAATTGGCTGATTTCTACACCAGATGCTAATATAGCTATTGGACATAGTTGTGAGCCATTTAAGGTTGAAATGGTGATTAGAGGGTATCTATCTGGACACGCTGCAAGAGAATACAAGAAAGGACTTAGAATGATCTGCGGAGTAGGTATGCCAGATGGTATGATTGAAAATGACAAGTTTCCTAGTCCAATTATAACTCCTGCTACTAAAGCAGAGTTTGGTGAGCATGACGAGGACATTTCAAAGGAAAATATTATTTCTAAAGGAATTGTTTCAAAATCAGATTACGAAGTACTTGAAGATTACACCCATAAGCTTTTTCAAAGAGGTACTGAAATTGCTAGTAAAAGGGGGCTTATACTAGTCGATACCAAATATGAGTTTGGTAAGACATCATCTGGGAAGATTGTTTTAATTGATGAAATCCATACTCCTGATTCGTCAAGATATTTTTATAAAGAAGGTTATTCTTTAAGGCAAGAAAATCGAGATCCGCAAAAGCAACTTTCTAAAGAATTTGTTAGGCAATGGTTGATAAAAAATAATTTTCAAGGTTTAGAAAACCAAACTGTTCCATATATGTCTGACGAATATATTAGTGAAGTTAGTGAAAGGTATATTGAATTATATGAAAATATTACTGCTGAAAAATTTATTAAAAGTGATACTTCTAATATAATTAGTCGAATTCAATCCAATGTTGATAATTTTCTAAATTCGTATGAGTGATATAGAATCTTTCGTCTCTAATCTGGCTTCTTTCCTTTGGGGAATACCATTATTAATTGTTTTAATCGGTGGTGGTCTTTTTTTATTAATCTATTCTAGATTGATCCAGTTCAAGTTTTTTTTCCATGCAATAGATATCTTAAGAGGTAAGTTTGATGACAAAGATGATATTGGTCAAATTAGTCATTTTAGCGCTCTCTCAACTGCTTTATCTGCTACTGTTGGTATGGGAAATATAGCTGGAGTTGCAGTAGCTATTAGTATTGGCGGACCTGGTTCAATTTTTTGGATGTGGATAAGTGGAATTATTGGAATGTCTACAAAATTTTTTACATCTACTTTATCCATAATGTATAGAGGTAAAGATTCAAATGGTGACCTTCAGGGTGGGCCGATGTACTTTATCACAGAAGGATTAGGGAGTAAGTGGAAGCCTTTAGCAGTAATGTTTAGCTTAAGTGGTTTAATTGGAGTTTTACCTCTTTTTAATGTCAATCAGTTAACCCAGGCAATTAATGATATTTTACTCATACCATCGGGATTTACCGTTAGCTTAAATTCTAATATTTTAATTGGTTTTGTACTTATAATTGTAACCTCGCTGGTGATTTTAGGTGGATTAAAACGAATAAGTTCTGTTGCTACTAAGCTAGTGCCATTTATGGTCGGTATTTATATGATATGTGTTATTGCTATTTTGATAATTAATTATGATGTTTTACCTATGTATATTAAGATGATCTTTACGGATGCCTTTGTGGCTGAAAATTACAATGGAGAACAAGTTTATGGAGGTGTTTTAGGAGCCTTAATTATTCTAGGCATTAGAAGAGGTGCTTTTTCTAATGAAGCTGGTATAGGAACTGCGCCAATGGCACATGGAGCTGCCAAAACTAATTCTCCAATTAAAGAAGGTTTAGTTGCTATGCTTGGACCTGCTATTGATACCTTGTTAGTTTGTACACTAACAGCTTTGGCTATTTTAGTGACTGGAGTATGGAAAAATGAGGGAGTAAGTGGAGTTACTCTAACTGCATTAGCTTTTGAGCACTCTATGCCTAATATTGGTAAATACTTGCTTTTATTTTGTATTGTAGTTTTTAGTATGTCTTCTTTATTTACGTATTCTTACTATGGAACTAAATGCATGTCCTTTTTATTTGGAGCTAACAACAAGAAATATTATAATTATATTTATATACTTAGTATAATTATCGGAGCAACAACATCTTTAAGTTTAATGATAAATCTTATTGATAGCTTTTTTGCTCTAATGGCCATTCCAACTATGCTGGCAACATTATTATTGTCTCCTAAGGTAATAGTAGCACTAAAAAAATACAATAGTTCAAAAAAACAATAACAACATATTTGGTTAGTATTTTACTACTTATTTGTTGTAATTTTAGCACATGAAAAACCCTATCCTCAAATTATTTATAATATCATTAATTATTTTTTCTTGTAATAATGAAAATGTAATTACTCCAATAGAGACTACGGCACCTTTGCCTGCTTTGACTACTAAAATAATGCCGTTAGGTGCTTCTAGAGTTGAAGGGGATCGACCTAATTATGAAAGCTACAGATATGAATTATGGAAATTACTTATCGATGGAAATTGGAATTTTGATTATGTTGGGACACAAAGTGATAATTCAGAATATCCTACTTATTCAGGCTTAAATTTTGATACGGACCATGAAGGTAGAGGTGGATGGACTGCAGAACTAATTTTATCTCAAATTGAAAATTGGCTTAACGAATTAGAAGATATGCCAGATATTGTTTTATTTAGTTCTCCAGGGGGCAATGATGCTTTAGGAGGTGGTGACTATGGGACTATCTTATCTAATGTTAACTCAATAATTGATATAATTCAACAGGCTAATCCAAACGTAACTATTATAATCGAAAAATTAGCCCCCGCAAATTCAATTATCATGGTTCCACCCCTTACAGATTATTTTGATAGTTGGGGTGAAGACGTAGTTACTCTAGCGCAGCAACAATCTACCTCTACTTCACAAGTGATAACCGTTGATATGTATACTGGTTTTAATGATAGCTATTTAGCGGATGTCCTGCACTATAATGAAAGTGGAGCAGAATTTATTGCTAATCGATACTATGATGTGTTAATTGATATTTTAAATTAGTTATTTAAAATAACTAAAATCTTCATTATTCTCAATATTTAAAAGTGTATTATAAATTAATTTAATAACACTTTCAACATCGTTTCTGTGAACCATTTCTACAGTTGTGTGCATATATCTTAACGGTAATGAAATTAGTGCTGAAGCAACACCTCCATTGCTGTATGCAAAAGCATCTGTATCTGTCCCTGTTGCTCTAGAAAGTGCAGCACGTTGAAATGGTATTTTGTTCTTTTCAGCAGTACTTATAATTAAATCTCTTAATTTTTGTTGAACTGCAGGTGCATAAGCAATAACAGGACCTTTATCTAGTTCACAAAACCCTTCCTTTTTCTTGTTGATCATAGGGGTTGTAGTATCATGAGTTACATCAGTAACTATTGCTACGTTTGGTTTTATTGTTTCAGCGATCATTTGAGCACCTCTTAATCCAATTTCTTCCTGCACCGAGTTAGTTATATACAATCCAAAAGGAAGTTCTTTTTTATTTTCTTTTAATAGCCTTGCAACTTCTGCAATCATGAATCCACCCATTCGATTATCTAATGCTCTACAAACAAAATTATCTTTATTTAGAATATGAAATTCATCTGGGTATGTAATAACACAACCAACATGAACATTTAATTTTTCAACTTCTTCTTTTGTTTTACAACCTACATCAATAAATATATTATCAATTTTTGGAGTTTCTTCTTTTGATGACATTCTAGTATGAATAGCTGGCCAACCAAAGACTCCTTTTACTATACCTTTTTTTGTGTGAATATTTACAATTTTACTTGGAGCAATTTGATGATCACTACCACCATTTCTAATGACATATATTAATCCGTTATCAGAAATATAATTTACATACCATGATATTTCATCTGCATGTCCTTCAATAACTACTTTATATTTTGCGTCAGGATTTATAACAGCAACTGCTGTTCCGTATGTATCAGTAATAAACTCATCTACATAAGGTTTAAGATAATCCATCCATATCTTTTGTCCTTCCCATTCATATCCAGTAGGAGAGGGGTTATTTAAGTAGTTTTCTAAAAATTTTAAAGATTTCTTATTTAATATATTATCCTTAGCCATTCAATTGTTTTTTAAGTGTTAATTGTAACAAAAGTAAAAATAATATGAATTATTTTAATTGTAGCTATTTTAATGATTAATTAACTTCCCAATATTTATTTATAGTTATTTTTGTAATAAATTTATAAATGAAGTTTTATTTACCCTTACTAATAATTTTTTATAGTTTATTTTCTTTTTCTCAAGAAAATAATGAAGGAGACACCTTTATAATTATAAAGGGGGATTCAATAATGAAAAACTCAATTGAGTTAAATGAAATCACTTTACTTCCAAGAATTAAGTTCACCGATAGAGATAAGTTAAGACAATATTTAATATTAAAAAGAAAGACTCTAAAGGTTTATCCTTATGCCAAGTTAGCGTCGGTAAGACTAGAAACTTTATACGAAAGAGTAAATGATATAAAAAGAAAAAGAAATCGCAAGAAGTACATTAAAAGAACTCAAAAGTATGTTGAAGGAAAGTTTACAGATGAACTAAAGAAATTAACTCAAACTGAAGGTCAAATTTTAATAAAACTAATAAACAGACACACTGGATTTACTGTATATGAGGTTATAAAAGATTTAAAAAATGGATTTAATGCTTTTTTGTTTAATACGACAGCAAAAATCTTTAATATGTCTTTAAAAGAAACCTATTTACCAACTGAAGTAATCGAAGATTATTATATAGAAGATATACTACAAAAAGCTTTTCAGTCTGGATTATTAGAGCCACTAGCTCCTAAAAATGATATTCCAGATTTATTTTATTTAAAAAAATTATGGTCTACTAAATCAAGTATGCCAAAACAATAGCTAGAGTAATAAGAGAAATTTTAGCTAAATTAAATTTATGCCCTTCGCTACTTTCAAATAAAATTGTAGTAGACACATGTAATAATACTCCAACTACAAAGGAGTCAATGAGAGTTGAGTATTGTAATAGCTGAGTACTGTTATTTGAAATAAATGTTCCAAATGGGGTCATTGCGCTGAAAAATAATATAAAAAATAAAATTTTGTATTTATTGATTTCACTATTTAAAAGTGATGTGGTGATAATAAATGCAATTGGAATTTTATGAATAAATATGCCGTATAAAATATTTTGATCTAAGTGAATTGAAAAACCTTCAACAAATGCATGAAGAGATAAACTTATAAGCAAAACCCAAGGCAGTTTATTGTTGTTGATATGTATGTGGCCATGTTCAGCACCCTTGGAGAAAAATTCTAGTATAACTTGAAAAAGAATTCCAATCATAATCATTAAACCAATTAATCTTTCATCATAATTTATTTCAGTGATAGGGTTAAGCAGTTTAACAGTATAAACGCTCGGCAGAAGATCAAAAACGGTAATTGATAAAAGAAATGCACCACTAAATGCTAGCGTGAGTTGAGAGTTTATTTGTATAGCTCTTTTAGATAAAAAGATAACGATTAGTGCTCCTACAATTACAGCTAAAAATGGGTATAAATACATATTTAATTATTTAAAAATAAAAATTAATCGTTTAGATTTATTAATATCAAATTCATTTAATTTATAATCTCCAAATATATGAAGTATTTCGAGTTTAGACTGCTTAAACATATCTTTGAAATCACTTATAGTTAATGCCCTTACTTTTTCTTTAAAAGTATATTGCTTGAAATTATGTTTAAAATTTATTTCTTTAACTAAAAAACCATCACTAAAACACCTTTTTAAGTTGAATTTTATTCCTTCAATTTCTTCAGTATTTTGGTGAATCAAATTATTTTTAACATTATTGATATTTAAAAAATCAATAACACCAATCCCGTTTTTATTTAAACTCAATTTTAAACTACTCAAAGTTTTTAAATTATCATTAAAGTCTTCAAAGTATCCAAAACTTGTAAATAGGTTAACGATTAAATCAAATTTATTAGACATGGGGTTTCTCATATCATGAATATCAAAATTTAAACTATCATTTTCATATTTTTTTGCCTTAAAGATATTTTCTTTTGATATATCAACTCCAGTGACATTATATCCCATTTTATTAAAATTCACAGAGTGCCTTCCTTGACCGCATGCTAAGTCTAAAATTTTGGAATCAATTGGTAAATCAAGAAACTTCATTAATTCTGTTGAAAATATTTCAGCCTCTTTATAATCCCTGTTTTTGTATAGAATATGATAAAATGGTGTGTCAAACCAAGAGTCCTGTAAAGTATTATTGTTTTTAGGCATAAAATATATTCAGTGATCGTCAAAAATAAAGTATTTTTGATACTGATATTTATATTTTATGGAAAATAATTTTCAAATGGTTGCAAAAACCTTGTTTGGTTTTGAGGACCTTCTTGCAAATGAGCTTACTCAACTTGGTGCTCAGAAAGTAAAAAAAGGGGTAAGGAATGTCACTTTTTATGGTGACAAAGGGTTTATGTATAAGTGTAATTTAGCACTAAGAACAGCTATTAAAATACTTAAACCAATTGCATCTTTTAAAGTAGTTAATGAAGCTGATTTATACGATAAGATTTATAATATAAAATGGGAAGATTACGTTGACTATAAAGGAACTATAGCAATTAACTCTACAGTTCATTCAACTGTTTTTACTCATTCTCAATATATTTCCTTAAAAGCAAAAGATGCTATTGTTGATAGATTTAGAGCTGTTAAAGGAGAACGCCCTTCAATAGATTTAAAATTTCCAGATTTAAAAATTAATATACATATAGATAAATTGTTTTGTAATGTTTCGCTTGATTCATCTGGTGAGTCTTTACATAAACGTGGTTATAAGACTGCGACTAATATCGCACCTATTAATGAAGTTTTGGCAGCTGGGCTTATTATGCTAAGCGGCTGGGATGGTCAATCTGATTTACTAGACCCTATGTGTGGTAGTGGAACGATTTTAATTGAAGCAGCTATGATAGCTTGTAATATCCCGCCTAATCTAATGAGGAATGAATTTGCATTTGAAAAATGGATGGATTGGGATGTTGAACTTTTTGAGACAATTGAAACTTCATTATTAGCTAAAACAAGAGACTTTCATCATAATATTTATGGTATTGACAAAGCTCCAAGTGCAGTATCAAAGGCAACAGAGAATGTTAAAAATGCAAGTTTAGAATCTTTTATTTCTATCAGACATGATGATTATTTTAAGACTTCAAAACCTAATAATGATTTCTTACATATAATTTTTAATCCTCCCTATGGTGAGCGTTTAGAAATAAATATGGAAGAACTGTATGGCAATATTGGAAATACTTTAAAAAGAAACTATGCAAATAGTACAGCATGGTTTATAACATCTAATATGGAAGCACTAAAATATGTAGGATTAAGACCTTCTAGAAAAATAAAACTATTTAATGCTAAGTTAGAATCAACTTTTCTTAAATATGAAGTTTATGATGGAAGTAAAAAAGCAAAAAAAAACTTATAGCTATTACTTTTTTATAATTGGAATTAGGTAAGATATTTTATATCCAAAACCAACTCCAAACGAACTGCCATCAAAAGTTTTATTAAAGCCAGGTACATGTAAGTTTTGAATATTATTTTTTGAATCAGAATTAATCATTTTTTTTACTTCTAAATTAAACCCTAAAAATAAATTATTTAATATTTCAGCTTTTATACCAATTATTAATTCTAACCATAAAGAGGAAAGATTTGTATTACTAATTGGAATATTTATAATGCTTTCCCCCCAAGTTTGACTGTTTGTGTCATATATAGTATAGTTGTTAATAGTTTGATCAAACATACTGTAGCCTACTCTTATACCTGAAAAAATCATGTTTTGCATATCTAACCAATTAGTATGCATATTGTAGTCAACACCAGTTTTTATATAAGTTCCTTTAGATGTAAAGTTTAAATAGTTTTCATCAATAGTTTTTTCACTTAATCCAATTTCAGAAGCTATATAAATTTTGTTGCTTAATCTATAGTCAGCATTAATCTCAAATCCATCACTGTATAATTTAAATAAATCAAATCCAACTCTAAGTCCATATTTTTGTTCATACTTAATAGAATCATTCTCTACATTACTTTCTTGAGAAAAAGTACAAATAGGTATTATGAAAATAAATAATATTTTAGTGAAATATTTCAACATGGGCTTGAGTTTCGTTATCTATTGTTGAGTTAACAAGTTCAGATCCATTTATCCAGGATTCAATAGGTGGCCCAAAGACAGCAGGGTCATAAGTTAAAATTGATAAATCGATATAATTATTTATAAATCCACAAGCTCTCGAAACAAAAACTTCTACAGAGCTGTAATCTAGGTATATATGGTTTTCTTCCCCCTGAATTACTTCATCTATAAGAGAATAGTTTTTATAAAACTTAAATTCAGAAATATCAATATCATTTCTTAACGGAATACCGATAGAGTCTGTTGTTATACCATTAATTGATTCTATTAGTATCCATTGATTGTCTTTCACTGCATATACTGCTAAAGATTCCACAGCTTTGCTTTCTGTAGTATTATTAGCATCTTTAAAAGTAATTATTAATTGTGGGGTAGTGGCAGTAGATTCAGCACAAATATCATCTTTTTCACAGCTAGTAATAAAACTAAATATAAATATCAAATAAATATAATGATGAAACTTCATAATTATTTTTTCTTTAAAAGTACAACATTTTCAACATGGTGTGTTTGTGGAAACATATCTACAGCTTGAGAATTAATTATTTTATAATCATCTTTAAGTAATTCAAGATCTCTAGCTTGAGTAGCGCTATTGCAACTAACATATATGATTTTAGATGGTGAAATATTTTTTATTTGTTCAATTACTTTTTTATGCATTCCATCTCTAGGAGGATCAGTGATAATTACATTTGGATGACCGTTTTCTTTAATAAAATCATTATTAAAAACCGTCTTCATATCCCCAACATAGAAATCAACATTTTTTATGTTGTTATTAGTAGCGTTTTCTTTTGCTGCTACTATTGCATCAGGAACTGCCTCAATACCTACAACTCTTTTAGCATTTTTAGCTACAAACAAAGCGATTGTACCTGTACCAGTGTAGAGATCATAAACAATATCAGTACTATCTAAGTCACTTACATCTCTCACGATTTTATATAATTCATATGCCTGATCTGAATTTGTCTGATAAAAAGATTTCGCATTGATTTTAAATTTAAGCCCCTCCATTTGTTCGGTAATGAAACTATCTCCATAATAGGTTTTCACCTCTTGGTCATATATAGTGTCATTGGCTTTATTATTAATCACATACAATAAAGAATTAGTAGTTGGGAATTTTTTTATTATGTAGTTTAATAATAGTTTTCTATTATCCTTGTTATCCGAATAAAACTGAACTAAAATCATAACCTCTCCGGTACTAGTAGTTCTAATCATTAGAGTCCTAAGTTCTCCACTTTGATTAGAGTGATTAAAAAACGGAATATTGTTTTCTACTGAAAACTCTTTAATTGAATTTCTAATTATATTAGTAAAGTCTTCTTGAAGCCAACATTTATTAATGTCTACTACTTTATTCCACATTCCAGGGATATGAAATCCAAGAGCATTTTTTTCTTCAATTATTTTTTTCGATTGAATTTCCTCAATACTTAACCATCTAGAGTCACTAAATGAATACTCCATTTTATTTCTGTAGAAATAATCGTTTTTTGCGGCTTTAATTGGAGTTATCTTAGGAAGTTCTAAATTTCCGATTCTAACTAAGTTATTTTCTACTTCATTTTCTTTGAACTTTAACTGTTCTTCGTAATTAATATGTTGCCATTTACAACCTCCGCAAACTCCAAAATGCTCACATTTTGGGGTTGTTCTTATTTCAGAATATTTATGAAATTCAGTAATTTTACCTTGATAATATGATTTTCTTTGCTTAGTGGTAAGTATGTTTACTATATCACCAGGAGCTCCTCCATCAATTATTATAGTTTTTCCGTCATCAGCAACTCCGATAGATTTACCTTTTGAACCTACGCGTTCAATAGTAATATTATTGAACTCTTTATTTTTTTTTCTTCTCATTAATAGAAATTGTTGACATTTAATTGCCTAAGGTTATAATTCTGTACTAAATATTTTTAAATTTGTGTAAAATTAACAAAACTAAACGATTTGTATGCATCAAAGTTTGTCAGATAAAGCAATTGAAATAGAAAATGAGTTTGGAGCTCATAATTATCATCCTTTACCAGTGGTTTTAAACAAAGGTGAAGGTGTTTATGTTTGGGATGTAGAAGGAAAGAAATATTATGATTTTTTATCTGCATATTCAGCCGTTAATCAAGGTCATTGTCACCCGAAAATTATTAAAGCCTTAATTGATCAATCTACAAAATTAACTCTAACCTCTAGAGCATTTCACAATGATGTACTTGGTGAATACGAGAAATTCATAACATCTTTTTTCGGATATGATAAAGTTCTTCCAATGAACACAGGAGTAGAGGGAGGAGAAACAGCAGTTAAATTAGCAAGAAAGTGGGGTTATGATGTAAAAAAAATTCCTAGTAACTCTGCAAAAATTATTTTTGTAGAAGGTAATTTCTGGGGTAGAACTTTAGGAGCTATATCATCTTCTACAGATCCATCAAGCACGAACGGGTTTGGTCCCTTTATGCCTGGATTTGAGTTGATTCCTTATAATGATATTGATGCTTTAAAAATAGCTTTATCGGATCCTAATGTTGCAGGTTTTATGGTAGAACCTATACAAGGAGAAGCTGGAGTTGTAGTTCCAGATGATGATTATCTTTTGACAGCTTTTAACTTATGTAAAGAGCATAATGTATTATTTATAGCAGATGAAGTTCAGACTGGTATTGCAAGAACAGGAAAGATGCTATGTTGTGATCACCATGGTTTTAAGCCAGATGTACTTATTTTAGGTAAGGCTCTTTCTGGGGGTGTTTTTCCAGTTTCAGCTGTCTTAGCTTCTAATGAAGTTATGCTTACAATTAAACCAGGAGAGCATGGGTCTACCTATGGTGGAAATCCTCTAGGTTGTAAAGTTGCAATTGCTGCTTTAGAAGTTGTTAAAGAAGATGGGCTAGTTGAAAATGCAGAATCTTTAGGGAAACTCTTTAGATCTGAAATTAATGAATACATTAAAACTAGTGGTATAGCTAGAATTGTTAGAGGGAAGGGATTATTAAATGCTATCGTTATAAATGATTCAGAAGAAAGCGAGACTGCTTTAAACATATGTAAGTCCATGTCTTCTAAGGGTCTTTTAGCAAAGCCAACACATGGGAATATTATTCGATTTGCACCACCTCTAATAATTACGAAAGATCAGCTTATGGATGCTTTATCTATTATTAAGAAAACTTTAAAAGAATTTGAAATATAAACTTTAACTCATAATTAATGAATTCTGTATACCTAGATAATGCTGCTACTACTCAAATAAGAGATGAAGTTATTGATAAAATGTTTCAAGTGTCTAAAAACCATTATGGTAACCCTTCATCTACTCATAGTTTTGGTAGAAGTTCTAGAACATTAATTGAATCTTCAAGAAAAAAAATAGCTGGTCATTTAAATGTTTCTCCATCTGAAATTATTTTCATGTCTGGTGGAACCGAAGCTGATAATTGTATTTTAAGAAGTGCAGTAAGAGACTTGGGTGTTAAGCATTTAATTTCTAGTAAAATTGAACACCATGCTGTAACACATACATTAGATCAATTAAAAGTAGATTACCCAATTGAAATCTCTTATGTTAAATTAGATAACTTTGGAAATATAGACTATGCTGATTTAGAATTAATATTAAAATCCTCACAATCAAAGACTTTAGTTAGCTTAATGCATATAAATAATGAAATAGGTAACATTTTAGACATGAGCTTAGTCTCTGATTTGTGTAAAAAATACAATTCTCTATTTCATAGTGACACCGTACAATCTGTAGGGCACTATAAATTAGATTTATCTCTTCTAGATATAGATTTCATAGTTGCGAGTGCACATAAATTTCATGGACCTAAAGGAATCGGTTTTGCATATATAAAAAACACTAATCCAATAAAACCTTTAATCTTTGGCGGTTCTCAAGAAAAGGGTTGTCGAGCTGGAACTGAAAGCGTACATAATATTGTAGGTATGTCAGAAGCACTTGATATCTCTATTAACAAAATGGAAAATGAGGTAGATCATATTAAAAAAATTAAATCTTATTTTATTGATCAGTTAAAGAATGTTATTAAAGGGGTAGAGTTTAATGGTTTAAGTTCCAACTTAAATGATTCTACTTACACTTTAGTCAATGTTAGGTTTCCCATTAGTAAAGAAAAGTCAGCGTTATTTTTGTTTCAACTTGATATGAAAGGAATAGCTTGCTCAAAAGGTAGTGCTTGTCAGAGTGGGGCAGATGCAGGTTCTCACGTTTTAAATAATGTCCTTACAGTTGATCAAAACAAATTTGTTTCACTAAGATTCTCATTTAGTATTTACAATACTATAGAAGAGATAGATTATGTTATTACTGAACTAAATGAATTAATAAAAGAATAATTTTAGAGTTTTACGTCTATTGTTAAATTTAATATTCTAGGAGTTAAGTAATTTGGTATTGAATATTGTCTTTTTGAATAGATATCTCTAACCCAAGTATTAGTTATTGAGTTCTGCATATCAAACATATTAAATATTTCTAAACCAATACTAAGCTCAGTGAAGTGCTTTTTCCAGCTTTTTTTGTAAGTTTTATTTTCATTAATAACTATGTATGATATTCCTAGATCCGCTCTTTTATAATCTGGAAGTCTATTTTGGTAATTATATGCATTAGAATAACTAGGTGCTCCTCCAGGTACTCCAGAATTATAAACTAAATTTAAATACATTTTTAAATCTGGAATATTAGGTATGTAATCTTGAAAAAGAATTCCAAACTTTAATCTTTGATCAGATGGTCTAGGAATAAAACCTTGATTATCAATATTTTCTTTCGTATTTAAATATCCGAAACTAAACCATGATTCTGTTCCTTTAATAAACTCACCATTTAGTCTTATATCAAGCCCGTATGCATATGCTTTAGTATTGTTGTTGGCTAAGTATCGAATTCTAACGTTATCAACGGTATAGGCGTTTATATCGCTCATGTCTTTATAATAGACTTCTGATGTTAACTTAAATGGTCTATTCCAAAGCTTATAACTGTATTCATTAGATGCAACAATTTGTATTGATTTTTGTGCCTTTACATCATAATTTATTTCACCACTATAATCTCTAAGCTCACGATAAAAAGGTGGTTGATAATATACACCACCACTTAATTTAAATATCATATCTTTTTTCCAGTCTGGTTTAATACCTACTTGAAATCTTGGACTGAATATGAAGTTGGTTTTATTACTGTCAATTGACCATCCATGAACTCTAACTCCAGCATTTGTGTATATTTCAGAGGAACCTAAGTTGGAATTTTTACTCCATTGAAAATAAGATTGAATTCGATTAGTTTTTGTTTGATTAGTTTTTCTTATATTTTGATATGGTACAATTGGACCTTCGTTTGGAGTATAGGGTTGGTCTCCTATAGTTTCAAAAAAAGGAGGGTCAATTGAGTATCCTGTAGAATCGATTACTTCCCACTCTACAATTCTATCTTTAATATCTTCTCTAGTTAACTTTACAGACCATTCAAAATTATTATCGTTGGTTTTATAATTACCCTTGTGCTCAATGTTGAAAATTAAGGCATTTAAATTATTTCTACCATGATTAAGCTGGCTACCAATTCCTTCCGAGAATTCTACATCACCTAAATTTTCATCTCCAATATTATTATTAACCTCTCCAAGCCTGTATTTAGCAAGTATATCAAAATATTCTTTTTCACTAGTTTGAAAAGCAGAAGTTATTAAGGATAAATCTAATTTTTCAGAAACCTTAAAATTTAATTTTGCTGCACTAAAGAGCGTTTGATACTTATCTTTTTCTTGCCCTTCGTAAAAAACAATTAATGCAGTAGGATCATCTAGAGTTCCAAAGTTTGTTTGTCTACTTTTCGGCTTGTAATTGTAGTTGTTAATTGATAGATATGTTAAGAAATTTAAACTTAATTTATCTGTAAAGTTAGAAGTCAAAAAACTTTGAATATCAATAAACTTAGGATTATAATTTGTTGCTGTTTCTTTAGAATTTACAAGCATACTATTATCTCTATACCTAACTCCTAAGATATTTGAAGTTTTAGTATTTTTTGAAATATTTTCTAAAGTAAGATTACCACCTAATAAATTTAAAGTTCCTGAAACTTTATTTATCTGAGGGTTTTTATACTCAATATCTAAAACGGAAGATAGTTTATCTCCATATTTTGACTGAAACCCTCCAGCTGAAAAATTTATATTTTTAATTAGATTAGAGTTAACAAAACTTAATCCTTCTTGTTGTCCTGATCTAACTAAAAAAGGTCTGTATATCTCAATACCATTAACATAAACTAAGTTTTCATCAAAGTTCCCTCCTCTAACGGAGTATTGAGTGCTTAACTCATTAGAAATATTAACTCCAGGCATAGTTTTTAATAAATTTTCAACTCCTGGCTGAGCACCTTTAATTGTTCTAATAATCTGCGGGTCTATATTAACTATACTTTTAAGTTTTTTTCTTTGATTTGAGTTTAGTATAATTTCTTCAATCTGTTCAATGTTTACATCCATTACAGGATAAAACTCATACACTTCATTTACTTTTAAGTTAATCTTGTAAGAGATATTTTTGTGATTTACATGAGAATAAATAATATTAACATCTTCAAGAGCATCAATTTCAATAGAGTAAAAACCATTAATATTTGTAGTAACACCATTTTTTAATTCTTTAGAAGTTGATGTTATATTGACATTTTCAATTGGATTATTATTAATGTCTAAAACTATTCCCTTTATATAACTCTTTTGAGAAAGGCATACTAGTGGCAATAAAAATATTATTAGTGAGATATATACTTTATTTCTTAACATGAATTAGTTTTTTTTTCTATAAAAAACAGTTTCATAAATAGAAGTATTTCCAACATTGTCAGAAACTTCAAGATTAAAAATATTTTTAGTCATATTAGATATGTTATCATCAAAATTATAACGAATAACCCCGTTTTTATTAAATGGCTCCATTAAAATCCATTTACCATTTATGGTTGCTCTGTAATTTTTGATACCGGTTTGTTTATCTTTTATTTGAATTTTTAAGTAGTTTAGCCCACTTATCCAATCATTCTTATTGAATCCTAACGGAGTTATCGTAGGATTAATTGTGTCTCTTGCCAAGATATAAGTCCCAAGACTCTTTGTATAAGCTAGAATAGAATCTCCCTTAACATTTGATGAGACAAAACTGGTTTTATTAGATTTTTCAATTAGCTTTCCTATATATGAGTTATTGAAAGCAGTTTTTTTGAATTTCACTCTCAATGATTTGATTAAAGGAATTGTATCGCTGTTTATAGTTAGAGTATCGATTTTACTATCTATTTTAAGAAAAAGACTAGAATAAAAAGTTTCTTTATCAATTGAAATTGAAGAGTTGTTTTTAGAGATAAAATATTTCTTATTTTTATTAATAAACTTTTTATTAATTTCTCCTAATTTAACTACTTCGATATCTAAATTTTTAGTTTTAGATTCTTCTTCTTTTATTGGAATAATAATTTCAGATAAATTATTATTAAAATCAACTAGTTCTATTCTATATATATAGCTGCTATCTTTTTTAAGCTCAAGAATCCCTTTGTTCAATTGTTTTTTAAATACAGATAGCGGATTATTTTCTTGAATAAATAACTTTATAAATCTCTTTTTATTTTTTTTAAATTCAGAATAATCGATTAATCTATTTATGTGTTTTGTTTCATCAAATGAAAATTTATTAAAAGCTACTTCTAAAATAGTATCCAGGTTTGTAAAAGCATTAAGGCTATATACTCCATTTTTATTATTTGCTAGATCTTGTCGATCAAATGCTTGAACTCCAAAACCTATATCTCCAGTATCATAAACAGTGTCTGTAATATATTTATTGTTACTTAATTTGTAAAAAGATAGATTTCTAGAGGACTGAATTTCGCTATTTTTATGCAGTTTATACAATTTTAAACCTTTAAGATTTGGTGCTTTTGTATCCGTAACATTAATCCCGTAATCTAAAGGATTTAATGGCTTTTGGTTAATGTCTCTTATTTCAAAATGAAGATGTGGACCGCTAGAACCTCCGGTATTACCAGAATAGGCGATGATTTCATTGTTTGAAATATTTATTTCATTAACTGCAGGAAAAAACTCAATTTCATAATTCTCTTTTTTGTATTGTATTTTTTTTACTATACTATCGATCTTAAATGAAAACTTTTGTAAGTGTGCATAGACTGAAGTAGTGCCATCAAGGTGTTTAATATAAATAGCTTTTCCATACCCTCCTCTTGATATCTTAATCCTACTAACAAAACCTTTATTTACAGCAAAAACTTTAGCGCCTTCTTTACCTTTTGTTTTAATATCTAAACCTGAATGGAAATGATTTGATCTTAATTCGCCAAAAGTTCCGGACAAAACAGATTCAAAACCAAGAGGATTATTATTGATTTTTTGTGAGTAAACACATGTGCTTGCTAATAAAAAAAATAGATAAAAAAATGAATTTTTCATAATATAATTGAAATGTAAAAATATTATAATTTAAGTAACTTCTTAACATATTTTTTATAAAAAGAAGTGTTAGTTCTAATATCTATGTTAACTTTGTTACAATAGTATTTTTAATTATAGGATGCAAGATTTAGATAATATAGTTGAATCATTAGAAAAGAACATTAGAAGATCTTTAGATAAGATATCAAACCTTCAGATTAAGAACAATGAACTTCAAGATGAATTAGCATTACTTAAAAATCAAGATGCTGCAAAATCTAATTTAATTGATTTATGTGAAGAAAAATATAAATCACTTAAAATTGCTAATACTATTTCAGGTAGTAATAATAGTACAAAAGATACAAAACTAGAAATAAATTCATTGATTAGAGAAATTGATTATTGCATATCTCAGTTAACGGAATAAACTTAGTTTCTAAATGGAAAAGTTAAAAATAAAATTATCTATTGCTAATAGAATTTATCCACTTACTATAGATCCTTCTCAAGAGGAAGGTCTAAGGAAAGCTGCGTTAGACATTAACAATATGATAAAACAATTAGAACAAAGTTACTCAGTTAATGATAAGCAAGATGTTTTAGCTATGTGTGCTTTACAATTTGCATCAAAAACGAAACAAAGGTCAATTGACAATAGTAATTCAAATAAATCTTTTGAAATAAAATTAAAAGAGTTGAATGAATTAATTAGTGAGACTATTTCTTGATTTTTTATAATATTAAAACTACCTACTTTAGTTTTTTTGATAAACTCAACGCTTATTCTTTTAAAAAAGGTGAGTTTAAGTTGTAAAATTGTGCTGACTAGATCAGATCTTTGATCAACTTATTAGCCTTAAACTTGATTTAAAGGAGTTTATACAAAACCATAGCTATTGTAGGTATTTTTATTTAATAATTAAACGTTATGGAATTTACAACAACAACGATAATATTTTTAATTTGTGGGATCTTAGTAGGTTTTGTAATTGCGAAAATATTTGAAAAATCTAATGCAACTAAAATAATAAAAGATGCAAATTCAGAAGCTTCAATTATTTTAAAATCTGCTAATCAAGAAGGTGAGTCTTTGAAAAAAGATAAAATGTTACAGGCAAAAGAAAGATTTATTGAACTTAAATCAGAACATGAGAAAGTAATATATTCAAGAGAAGATAAAATGAAGTCTCTAGAACGTATGGTTAATGAAAAAGATGCTAAAGCATCAAAATTATTAAAAACTCAATCTGATATAAATTTAGATCTAGAGTCAAAATCTAATGATTTTGATAAAAAACTAGCTAGCCTTGATAAGAAAAAAAGTGAGTTAGATAAAAATAGAATTAATCAAATAAAACAATTAGAAGTTATTTCTGGTCTTTCTGAAGAAGATGCTAAAGAACAGCTTCTAGGTTCTTTAAAAGAGGAAGCTAAAACTGATGCGATGAAATTCATTCAAGACAGAATGGAGGAAGCTAAAATGACTGTAGAACAAGATGCTAAAAAAATTATTATTAACACGATTCAAAGAATAGGTACTGAAGAATCGATTGATAATTGTGTCTCTGTTTTTAATATTGAATCTGATGATGTTAAAGGAAGAATTATAGGTAGAGAAGGAAGAAACATTAGAGCATTAGAAGCTGCAACTGGTGTTGAAATTATTGTTGATGATACTCCTGAAGCAATCATATTGTCTTGTTTTGATTCTATTAGAAGAGAAATCGCAAGATTATCACTTCATAAACTTGTTACTGATGGTAGAATACATCCTGCAAGAATTGAAGAAATAGTAAAGAAAACAGAAAAACAAATTGACCAAGAAATTATTGAAATTGGCAAAAGAACTGTTATTGATTTAGGGATTCATGGCTTGCACCCTGAATTAATTAAAGTGGTAGGAAGAATGAAATACAGATCATCTTACGGTCAAAACTTATTGCAGCACTCCAGGGAAGTATCCAAGCTTTGTGGCATTATGGCGGCAGAGCTCGGCATTGATGCGAAATTAGCCAAAAGAGCTGGTTTACTGCATGATATAGGTAAAGTTCCATCTTCTGAAAAAGACGCTGAAACTCCACATGCAATACTAGGAATGCAGTGGGCAGAAAAATTTGGAGAGAAAGAAGAAGTTTGTAATGCGATTGGAGCTCACCACGATGAAATTGAAATGAAATTCTTATTATCACCAGTAGTTCAAGTTTGTGATGCTATTTCAGGAGCTAGACCTGGTGCAAGAAGACAGGTTTTAGATTCCTACATTGAAAGGTTAAAAAACTTAGAAGAAATTGCGCTTGATTATAATGGTGTTCAAAAAGCTTATGCCATACAAGCAGGAAGAGAACTTCGTGTTATAGTTGAAAGTGAGAAAGTAAATGATGAAGTTGCTTCCAAATTATCTTTTGATATTTCTCAAAAGATTCAAACAGATATGACATATCCTGGACAGGTAAAAGTGACTGTTATTAGAGAAACTAGAGCGGTTAACATTGCTAAATAATTAATCCACAATATTTCATAACATTAAGCTCTTGGGTGGAATTTATTTAATGCTTCGCTAAGGTACTTGTTATCTAAGTGCATGTATATTTCTGTAGTTGTTATGCTTTCGTGTCCTAATAATTGCTGTATCGTCCTTAAATCTGCACCATTTTCCAATAAATGTGTTGCGAAAGAATGTCTGAAAGTATGAGGTGATATTGATTTGCTGAAGTTTGCTTTTTTCGCTAATTTTTTTATGATAGTGAAAATCATTGCCCTGCTTAAATTTTTACCTCTTCTATTTAAAAATACATGATCTTTAAAAGTGTTTATCACTTTGATTTTATTTCTAGAATTATGTAGATAATTGTTAATATTTTGTTTGGTTATATTTCCAATTGGTATTAACCTTTGCTTATTACCTTTGCCTGTAACTTTTATAAAATTCTCTTCAAAAAATAAATCAGATATTTTTAAATCCACTAACTCACTAACTCTTATTCCACAACCATAAAGTAACTCTATAATTGCTAAATTTCTTTCCCCTTGCTCTATGGATAAATCTATTTTAGAAATTAAAAGATCGATTTCTTCTAAAGAAAGTACATCAGGAAGTTTTCTAGATGTTTTAGGAGATTCAATTAGGTTTAGCGGGTTGTCTTTTATGTATTTTTCGAATATTAAAAATTCAAAAAAACTTCTTAAACCTGAAATAATCCTTGACTGTGAAGTTGAATTTAGTTCTTTAGAAATATCATGTAAAAACCCCTTAATATCATCTGAGTTTACTTCTAAAGGATTTTTAGTGTAGTTTATGAATTTTTTAAATTTTGTAATGTCTTCTTTATAACTAGAAATAGAATTAACTGAAAAACCTCTTTCTATCTTTAGATAATCGTTAAAATCATTAATTGCATTAGTCCAATTCATAGTTACAAGTTAATCAAAACTGATAAAAATAAATACTATTGGTTCTTTTTATTAGTTTAACAATTTTCGATACATTTACAAGGTGAAAAATATTATTATAATTAATGGACCCAACTTAAATCTTTTAGGCAAAAGACAGCCTGAAATTTATGGGGACATTAATTTTGATGACTTTATTGTTGAGCAAAAAGAAAAATTTCCAAGTCTTTCTATTGAATACTTTCAGTCAAATATAGAAGGGGAGATTATTGATAAACTACATGAGGTTGGTTTTGATTTTGACGGTATAATATTAAATGCTGCTGCATACACACATACTTCCGTTGGTATTGGAGATGCTGTAGCTTCAATTTCTTCTCCTGTTATTGAGGTTCATATTTCAAACACATATTCAAGAGAAGAGTTTAGGCATGTGTCTTTTATATCTCCACATGCTAAGGGTGTAGTCCTAGGTTTTGGTTTGAAAAGTTATGAATTAGCTTTAACTAGTTTTATTAACTTATAGGTGTATTACCTCACCATAAGCAGCAGCTACTGCTTCCATAACAGCCTCGCTCATAGTTGGGTGTGGATGTATAGTCTTTAAAACCTCTTGTCCAGTAGTTTCTAATTTTCTTCCTAAAACTGCTTCTGCTATCATATCAGTTACTCCAGTACCAATCATGTGACATCCTAACCATTCTCCATATTTCGCATCAAAGATAACTTTTACAAAGCCTTCTTTCGTTCCCGACGCACTTGCTTTTCCAGAAGCCGAAAACGGAAATTTACCAACTTTGATTTCATATCCTTTATCTATAGCTTGTTGCTCTGTTAAACCAACACTTGATATTTCTGGCGTACAATACGTACATCCAGGAATATTTCCATAATCTATTGGCGCAACATCATGTCCTGAAATCTTTTCAACACACAAAATTCCTTCTGCCGATGCAACATGAGCTAATGCAGGACCAGGTGTAACATCTCCTATAGCGTAATAACCAGGGATGTTTGTGCCATAATACTTGTCAACAAGTATTTTATCTCTATCTACAGCTATTCCAACTTCTTCAAGACCAATGTTTTCTATATTGGTTTTAATACCTACAGCAGATAATATAATATCTGCACTAAGAGTTTCTTCACCTTTAGAAGTTTTAACCTTTGCAGTAACTCCTTTTCCAGATGTATCAACAGATAATACTTCTGAAGATGTCATAACTTTTATTCCACTTTTTTTGAATGATTTTTCCAACTCTTTTGAGATATCTTTATCTTCAACTGGAACAATATTTGGTAAATACTCAACAACAGTAACATTAGTTCCCATTGAATTATAAAAATAAGCGAATTCTACTCCTATAGCTCCAGAACCCACAATGATCATAGACTTAGGCTGTTTTTTTAATGTCATAGCTTGTCTATAGCCAATAATCTTTTCTCCATCTTGAGGAATAGATGGTAATTCCCTAGATCTTGCTCCTGTAGAAATTATAATATGACTAGCTGAATAATCTACTCCATCAACATCAACAATTTTACCAGCTTTGAGTTTACCATATCCTTTAATAACATCAATTTTATTTTTCTTCATTAAAAAAGTAACTCCCTTACTCATGCCACTAGCTATATTTCTACTTCTGTCAACTACCGCATTAAAATCCTTTGAAAATTCAGAAACTTCAAGACCGTAATCTTTTGCATGCTTTAAATATTCAAAAACTTGAGCAGATTTCAATAATGCTTTTGTTGGAATACATCCCCAGTTTAAACAAACGCCTCCTAAACTTTCTTTCTCAACTATTGCAGTTTTTAAACCTAACTGAGAAGCTCTAATAGCAGTAACATATCCGCCAGGACCACTACCTAATACAATAACATCATAATTACTCATATCTTTTAATTTTTAAAGTCAATACTAACTGAATTTACACAATACCTTTTTCCTGATTCTGTAGGTCCATCATTAAAAATATGACCTAAGTGTCCACCACAATTAGTGCAAAGTATTTCTACCCTTGACATTCCTAGAGTATTATCCTTTTTATACTCAACACTACCTTCAATAGCATTATCAAAACTTGGCCATCCACAATCAGATTCAAATTTTTGGTCACTTGTAAATAGCGGATTATTACAGCCTTTACAATTATAAACACCCTCTTTCATGTGAATATTATACTCTCCACTGCCAGGGTATTCAGTTCCTTTATTAATTAAAACTCTGTATTCTTCATCATTAAGAGTTTTTTTCCATTCTTCTTTTGTCTTTTTCACTTTATAGTCGGTTGTTATTTTTATTGATTTATTTAACTGAGGTTTTGTTTGTTGTGAAGTAAAGTTAACTAATAATATTCCACAAGTTGTAGCTAAAAAAACTAATAATATTTGTGTGTAATTTTTCATACAAGTATTTATTTAATATATAATTATAGTACTATTTGTTTAATAGAAATATTATATTAGGCAAAAGTATTTTATTTTTATGAAAATATATCAAAAAGGAGATAAAAAATTATTAAATGCTTGGGCGTTCTATGATTGGGCTAATTCAGTCTATCCACTTGTAATTTCAACTGCGGTTTTTCCAATATATTATGGCTTTATTACTGAGAGTAATAAATACATTGAATTTTTAGGTTATAATTTTAAAAATACTGCTTTAATTAGTTTTGTCACAGCCGTAGCTTTTATGCTTTTGGTTATAATTATACCAATATTGTCCGGTATTGCAGATTATACTGGTAAGCGTAAAGCTTTTATGAAGTTTTTCTGCTTTATGGGTTCTATTTCTACTATTTCTTTATACTGGTTTGAAATTGACAACTTAACTCTTGGACTTGCTTATTACTTTTTTGCTATGATTGGTTTTTGGGGTAGTTTAGCTTTTTACAACTCTTATTTACCTGAAATAGCTTTTAAGAATCAACAAGATGCAATAAGCGCTAAAGGATATTCATTGGGTTATTTTGGAAGTGTAATTCTATTAGTTTTTAACCTTTTAATGGTTAATTTCCCTGACTTTTTTGGAATTGTTTCAGATAATAATGTTCAGGCACCCATAATGGCTATGAAAATATCTTTTGTAACTGTTGGTATTTGGTGGTTTGTGTTTAGTTTGTATACTTTTTATTATTTACCTAGCCACAATACAACCTCAAAATTTAATAGTAAGATTGTTTTCAATGGTTTTAAAGAACTTTATAAGGTATGGGAAGTAGTCAAATTACACTCTTATTTAAAAAGTTACCTGATAGCTTTTTTCGTGTATAGTATTGCTTTACAAACGGTTATTTTAGTTGCAATATATTTTGGAGAACAAGAAATTATATGGGCAGAAGGAGAAAAAACAGGCGGATTAATAATTAGTATTCTAATCATTCAATTAATAGCTATAGTTGGGGCGCTAGTTAGTGCTAAGATTTCTGAAAAATATGGAAATATTTCAACTTTAATAATATTAAACTTGCTATGGGCAGTTTTATGTTTTTACGGATTTTTTATTGAGTCATCTAACGAATTTTATATAGCAGCTGGACTAGTTGGTTTAGTTATGGGTGGTATTCAGGCATTATCTAGATCAACTTTTTCAAAGTTTCTTCCTAAAACAGATAGTACTACTTCTTTTTTTAGTTTTTACGATGTAACTCAAAAAGTTAGTATTGTTATTGGTATGTTTCTTTTTGGAGCAATTGATCAAATTACGGGAAGCATGAGAAATTCAATGTTGTTTTTCATGACTTTCTTTTTCATAGGAGCTTTCCTATTAATTAAATTAAATAAAAAAATAAAAGCTTAGTTCTTCTTGGCATAGATATTGAATTATATAGTTGAATTTGATACATAATTTTTTTGTTTTTCTCTGATATTTAGATGTTTGGAAAATCAAAATCTTTTATTTTTTTTATAAAATACTATATGGCTAACAGAAACTTATTTAATATTGACAACTTGTCATTAATTGACGTTGATGAAAACTCTGAATTGATTCCTTTAATGACACCTGAAGACGAAAAAGAGATTAATAATGAAGTACTCCCTGACTCATTACCTATACTTCCTCTTAAAAACACCGTTTTATTTCCTGGAGTTGTTATTCCAATTACTGCTGGTAGAGATAAATCTATTAAATTGATAAATGAAGCTAATAAAGGCGATAAACTTATTGGAGTTGTTTCTCAAATTGACAAAAATATTGAAGATCCTTATTTAAATGATATTTACAAAACTGGAACTGTAGCTAAGATTCTAAAAGTCTTAAAAATGCCTGATGGTAATACTACAGTAATCATTCAAGGTAAAAAGAGATTTACTATTGACAAAATGATTTCTGAAGAACCTTATCTTAAAGCAATTATTGAAAGTGTTCCAGAAATCATTCCTGACTTAGCTGATTCTGAGTTTAAAGCTATAATAGAATCTATAAAAGAACTCGCGCTGCAAATCATAAAACATAGCCCGAACATTCCTTCTGAGGCTTCTTTCGCTATTAAGAATATTGAAAGCAATTCTTTTTTAGTAAATTTTGTTTCCTCTAACATGAATCTTAAGGTTTCTGAAAAACAGGACCTATTAGAGATAAATGACCTTCAGGAAAGAGCATTAGAAACGCTTAAATTTATGAACATCGAATTTCAAAAATTAGAAATTAAAAATGATATTCAGTCAAAGGTTCAAAGTGATTTAAATCAACAGCAAAGAGAGTTTTTTCTTCATCAACAAATGAAAACAATTCAAGAAGAATTAGGTGGCGTAAATCATGATGGTGAAATTGATGAAATGAAAGCTAGATCTAAAAAAATAAAATGGACTAAAGAAGTAAAAATTCATTTTGAGAAAGAGCTTTCTAAATTACAAAGAATGAACCCGCAAGTGTCAGAATATTCTGTACAGCGAAATTATTTAGATCTAATATTAGATCTCCCATGGTCAAAATATAGTAAAGACTTGTTTGATTTAGTTAAAGCTCAAAAAATATTAGACAAGGATCACTTTGGTCTGGAAGATGTTAAAAAAAGAATTATTGAGCATCTTGCTGTTTTGAAACTTAGAAATGACATGAAATCTCCTATCCTTTGCTTATATGGACCTCCTGGTGTAGGTAAAACATCACTTGGAAAGTCGATAGCTAGGGCACTGGGTAGAAATTATGTTAGAATGTCATTAGGTGGGTTAAGAGATGAAGCCGAAATTAGGGGGCATAGAAAAACTTATATAGGAGCCATGCCTGGAAGAGTTATTCAAAATATAAAAAAAGCTGGAACTTCTAACCCTGTCTTTGTTTTGGATGAGATTGATAAACTATCTAATTCAAACCAAGGAGACCCGTCGTCTGCGTTATTAGAAGTTTTAGATCCTGAGCAAAACTCGGAGTTTTATGATAATTATTTGGAGCTAGGGTTTGATCTTTCAAAAGTGATGTTCATAGCTACATGTAATAATTTGTCTTCGATTCAGCCTGCATTATTGGATAGAATGGAAATTATTAATGTCAGCGGTTATACTACAGAAGATAAAGTACAGATTGGCAAGAAATTCTTATTACCTAAACAGCAATCTGAACATGGAGTAAAATCATCTGAAATTAAATTATCGAAAAATGTTATTGAAAAAATAGTTGATGGTTACACAAGAGAATCTGGAGTCAGAGGATTAGAAAAGCAAATAGCTAAAGTTGTAAGGTATGCTGCTAAGAATTTAGCGATGAATTTAGAATACAACTCTAATATCAAAGTAGATGATTTAAATGAAGTATTAGGTTCTTCTAAATTAGACAGAAGTGTTTATGAAAACAATAAAGTAGCAGGTGTAGTTACTGGCTTAGCTTGGACTAGGGTAGGTGGAGATATTTTGTTTATTGAATCCATTATATCTAAAGGGAAAGGCAAGTTATCTATTACAGGTAACTTAGGTAAAGTGATGAGCGAGTCAGCTACCATAGCTTTAGAATTTATTAAAGCGAATTCACATCATTTTAATATCAACGAAGAAATTTTCAATAAATACAATGTTCATATTCATGTACCTGAGGGAGCTACTCCAAAAGATGGTCCAAGTGCAGGGATAACAATGTTAACATCTTTAGTCTCTTTATTTACTCAAAAAAGAGTCAATAAAAATCTTGCTATGACTGGCGAAATTACTCTTAGAGGTAAGGTTTTACCAGTAGGAGGTATTAAGGAAAAAATATTAGCTGCTAAAAGAGCTAAGATTACAGATATTATTTTATGTAAACAAAATGAAAGTGATGTAAATGAGGTAAAGGCAGACTATTTAAAAGGATTAAAATTTCATTATGTTACAGAAATGAAAGAAGTTATACAATTAGCCTTATCTAATCAGGATGTGCTTTATGCTAAGAAGTTATAATAAAATCTTTATTTTTAAGTTCTATAAAATATGATTTGTCCTGATGAAAAATTTATTTAAATTATTTTTTTTATTTTGTCTTTTTGATGCAAGTTCACAAGTTGCAGGTGAATCCGTATACCAATTTTTAAATATCACTACATCTCCTAGACAGTTAGCTTTGGGTGGTAAAGAGATCACCCTTTTTGATTATGATGTTAATCAGCCTAGCGTTAACCCAGCATCTCTAAATGTTAGGATGAATAATAATTTTTCTATAAATTTTTCTAATTATTTTTCAGATATTAATTATGGTACTGCTGCTTATGCCTATACATTTGACAATAGGGGTAATACAATACACTTCGGACTTTCTTATATAGACTATGGGAGTTTTTCTGGCTACGATGAGTTAGGTAATCAAACAAATGATTTTACAGGTAAAGAGAGTGCTTTTTCTGTTGGCTATTCTACAAAAATTCAATATTTACCAATTTATATTGGTTCAAACATAAGACTTATTACATCCTCATTAGAGCAATATAATTCAATTGGAATTTCTGCAGATTTAGGTTTTTTATATGTAAACGATGATATTGATTTAAATATAGGTTTGGTCATAAGAAATTTTGGCACTCAATTAAAGGCATACAATGATTTATATGAAAAGTTACCTTTAGAAATTAACATCGGAGTATCACAATTATTAGAAAACGCACCTCTAAGATGGTATTTAACTTTTGAAAATCTCCAAAAATGGAATATTGGTCTTTCAAACCCTTCTAGGCTAACAACAGATTTAGATGGTGTTGTCACTGAGGAAAAAGTTACTTTTTTTAATAATGTATTTAGGCATATGATAATTGGTGCTGAGTTATTTCCAGAAAGCATATTTAATATTAGACTTGGATATAATTTTAGAAGAGGTGAGGAGCTAAAAATTATAGACCAATCGAATTTCTCAGGAGTTTCATTTGGTTTTGGTATTAAATTTAATAAATTACGAATAAATTATACTCATGCTAAATTTTCTAGTGCAGCTAATACAAGCTTCATTGGTTTGCAATTAAATTTAAATTAATGAAGAAAAATATTATAATTGCTATTGACGGATTTGCTTCAACAGGAAAAAGCACTTTAGCCAAACATTTAGCTAATTATTTAAATTATATTTATGTAGACTCTGGGTCCATGTATAGAGCAATAACTTATTATGCTTTAAAAAACAACTACTTACCTTTCAATGAAGAAAATTTGAAAGAATTCTCAAAAATATTATTAGATGTTAAATTGAGTTTTGTATTCAATAAAAAACTCGGCTACTCTGAAATATTTTTAAATAATAATAACATTGAAAAGGAAATAAGATCTATACTAGTATCTAATCATGTTAGCTCTGTTGCTACTGTTTCATTTATAAGAAAACATATGGTAAATCTTCAAAAAAAATTAAGTTTGGATAAAGGTGTTGTTATGGATGGGAGAGATATAGGTACTGTTGTTTTTCCAAATGCAGAATTGAAATTATTTTTAACAGCATCTGCAGAAGTTAGAGCTAAAAGAAGATATTCTGAGTATGTTAATGAAAATGTAGAAGTTGAATATGATGAAGTGCTAAATAACTTAAAGTCTAGAGATCTGGATGACTCAAAAAGAAAGGATTCTCCTTTAATAGTAGCTGATGATGCTCTGGAGATAGATAATTCATTTATGTCTATGGAAGATCAGCTTATCTTTGTTAAAAGTATTTTAAAAGATAAATTCAATCTTTAAGAATAATATTATTGTCATTATCATTTAATATGTTTATTTTCGCACTCCTTTTGGTGATTTATTCGATATGACAAAGGGAATGAAAATATTTAATTAATCCTTCTAAAAGTTAATTACTTAATTCTATCGAAGACTTCTAGAATACAAATTTAATCAGATATGTCTGAAGAATTAAAAAAAGAAACTGTTGAAGAAGTTTCTAAACCAGTAGTAAATACTGAATCCATTGAGCAACCTGCTCAAGAGGAAAAAATTTCAACTGAAGAATCAAAAAAAGAAATTGTTGAAGAAGTTTCTAAACCAGTAGTAAATACTGAATCTAAAGAGCAACCTGCTGCCGAAGAAGAAAATAAAATTTCTCCTGAAGAATTTTTAAAAGACTTTAATTGGCATAATTATGAAGAGGGTATTGATCCTATTGATGATGCTAAGCTTGTAGAGTTTGAAGGTTTAGTTAAGGAAAACTTTGTCGATACATTAACGGATGAAGTAGTTACAGGAATTGTTACTAATCTTAGTGATAGAGATGCCATAATTGATATCAATGCTAAATCGGAAGGAGTTATATCCTTAAATGAATTTAGATATAATCCTAACTTAAAAGTTGGTGATAAAGTTGAAGTATTAATCGATATTAGAGAAGATGCAACAGGACAATTAATACTTTCACACAGAAAAGCAAGAGTTATAATGGCTTGGGATCGTGTTAATAACGCTCACGATACTGGAGAGATTGTTAACGGATTTGTTAAGTGTAGAACCAAAGGAGGAATGATTGTTGACGTCTTTGGAATTGAAGCTTTCTTACCTGGTTCACAAATTGATGTTAAGCCTATAAGAGATTATGATGTTTATGTAAACAAAACAATGGAATTTAAGGTTGTAAAAATCAATCATGAATTTAAAAATGTTGTAGTTTCTCATAAAGCTCTTATTGAAGCTGATATAGAACTACAAAAGAAAGAAATAATCAAACAACTAGAAAAAGGTCAAGTCCTTGAGGGTACTGTTAAAAACATTACATCTTATGGTGTATTTATGGATCTTGGTGGAGTTGATGGATTAATTCATATTACTGATTTATCTTGGTCAAGAATCAATCATCCAAGTGAAATTGTAGAGTTAGATGCTAAAATCAATGTTGTTATTTTAGATTTCGATGAAGACAAGTCTAGAATACAATTAGGTCTTAAGCAACTTAGTAAGCATCCATGGGAAGCTTTATCAGAAGATGTTAAAGTTGGAGACAAAGTAAAAGGTAAAGTTGTTGTAATCGCTGATTATGGAGCATTTATTGAATTAGCTGAAGGAGTTGAAGGTTTAGTACATGTATCAGAAATGTCATGGTCTACTCATTTAAGATCTGCAGGTGACTTTGTTAAAGTTGGAGATGAAATTGACGCTGTTATAATTACTTTTGATAGAGAAGACAGAAAAATGTCTCTTGGTATTAAGCAATTAACACAAGATCCTTGGACAGATATTACTTCTAAATACCCTGTTGGTTCTAAACAAACTGGAATAGTAAGAAACTTTACTAATTTTGGTGTTTTTGTTGAGTTAGAAGAAGGAATTGATGGTCTAATTTATATTTCTGACCTTTCTTGGACTAAAAAAATAAAGCATCCTAGTGAGTTTTGCGCTGTAGGAGATAAGATTGAAGTTGTTACTCTAGAACTTGATGTTGAGAGTAGAAAACTAAGTTTAGGTCACAAACAGACTTTAGATAACCCATGGGATAAGTATGAAAATGAGTTTACATTAAATTCAACTCATACATTTGAAATCTTTGAAATTGTTGATAAAGGTGCTACCGTTAAGTTTAATGACGATATTACTGCTTTTGTTCCATCTAGATATTTAGCTAAAGAAGATGGTTCTAAGTTAGTTAAAGGTGAGTCAGCTGAATTCAAAGTAATTGAGTTCAATAAAGATTCTAAACGTGTTGTTGCTTCTCATACATCTGTATTTAAAGATGTTGAAGCGGAGAACATAAAAGTTGCTAACAAGAAAAACAAAAAAGAGAAAATCGAATCCAAAACCACTTTAGGTGATGCAAATTTACAGTTGCAAGAGCTGAAAGATAAAATGGACGGAAAATAATTTCTTATAAAAGCCTTTCTTTTGAAAGGCTTTTTTTTTAACTTAATTCTATATTTATAAAAATAGAAATTGATGAGTAAAAATATCATACTTAATAAAAAGGAGATAGATATTATTCTACAACGACTTGCTTGTCAATTAATTGAAAATCACCAGGATTTTTCTAATACCATATTAATAGGTTTACAGCCTCGCGGCAAATTTTTACTAAATAGATTAGTAGAAATATTATCTACTACTTATAATATTTTAAATATTAATCACGGCTTATTGGATATAACTTTTTATAGAGACGATTTTAGAAGAAATGAAAAAATTTTAGAAGCAAACTCTACTGATAATATTCAGGTAGAAGGTAAGAAAGTTGTATTTATAGATGACGTTTTATTTACAGGTAGAACTATAAGAGCTGCACTTACTGCTGTTGAAACTTTTGGTAGACCTAAAAATATCGAATTACTGATACTAATAGATAGAAGGTTTAGTAGGCATTTACCAATTCAGCCTGATTACAGAGGTAGACAAATTGATGTTTATGATAATCAAAAAGTCAATGTTAGTTGGAGTGATGATAAAGAAGACGACTGTGTTTATATAATAAATAAATAATGAACGAATTAAGTGTTAATCATTTATTAGGAATTAAGCATTTGAATATTAATGATATTAATCTAATATTCAAAACTGCAGATCATTTTAAAGAAGTAATAAACAGGTCTATAAAAAAAGTACCCTCACTAAGAGATATTACAATAGCAAATTTGTTTTTCGAAAACTCTACAAGAACTAAATTATCATTTGAATTAGCTGAGAAGAGATTGTCTGCTGATGTTATTAATTTTTCATCATCCCAATCTTCAGTAAAAAAAGGGGAAACACTTATAGATACAGTTAATAACATTCTATCTATGAAAGTGGATATGGTTGTTTTAAGGCATCCTAACCCTGGAGCTGCTATATTACTTGCAAACAATGTAGATGCTACTATAATTAACGCAGGAGACGGTGCTAATGAGCACCCGACACAAGCGTTGTTAGACTCTTATTCAATTAAAGAAAAAATTGGTAATTTAAAAAATAGAAATATTTTAATAGTTGGTGATATTTCTCATAGTAGAGTTGCACTATCTAATATATATGCATTACAATTACAAGGAGCTAATGTTATGGTTTGTGGACCAAAAACACTTATACCTAAATACTTACACAAACTTGGAGTAAAAGTAGAATACGATTTTTTAAAGGCTCTTAAATGGTGTGACGTTGTTAATATGCTAAGGTTGCAAAATGAAAGAATGACTAATAGCTTTTTTCCTTCTGTTAGAGAATATGTTCAACAATATGGTTTAACATTAGATATATTAAAATCTCTAGATAAAGAAATCTACGTTATGCATCCGGGTCCAATTAATAGAGGAGTAGAGATATCTAGTGATGTTGCAGATTCTAAAAACTCTATAATTTTAGATCAAGTAGAAAATGGTGTTGCAATAAGAATGGCCGTTATTTACTTATTAGCACAAAAAAAACCTCTCAAAAAATAAAAATTGAAAATTACAATTATTGGATGTTATAGTGCTATGCCTAAAGTAGGTAACAATCTGTCATCACAGGTTTTAGAAATTCAAAACGAAATATTTTTAATTGATTGCGGAGAAGGAACACAGCTTGGGTTAAGAAAAAATAAAATTAAGTTTTCTAGAATTAAATGTATTTTTATTTCCCACTTACATGGAGATCATTATTTTGGTTTAATAGGGCTAATATCAACATTTTCACTACTTAACAGAACTGCAGATCTTCACATATATGGTCCATTGGGACTTAAAGATTTAATTCTTAATCAAATAAAAGCGTCTGGATCTTGGACAAAATATAGATTAATTTTTCATATTCTATCTTCAGATAAATCCGAAATAATTTTTATTAGTGAATATATTGAGGTGTCGACTATTCCTCTATCACACAGAATTTATACTAATGGTTTTTTATTTAAAGAAATTAATCTTCCTAGAAAAATTAATCCAGAAGCTCTTAAAGATTTTAATGTAAATGTTGCATATGCAAATAAACTAAAACAAGGTTTTAATGTTACTAACGATAATGGTGATTTAATAGAAAACAGTTTAGTTACTTTTAATGGACTTAATCCTAAATCTTACGCATATTGTTCTGATACAGAATATGATGAATCTATAGTTAAGTTAATAACTGGATGTGATGCTATATATCATGAGTCAACTTTTTTGGAAAAACATCAATTATTAAGTAAAGCAACTAAACATTCTACCGCTAAACAGGCAGGTATGATTGCTAGATTATCTAATGTAAAATTATTAATTCTCGGACATTATTCCTCTAGATATGATAATATTGATGATTTTAAATTAGAAGCAGAAACTGAATTTAATCCAGTTATTTTGTCAGAAGACAGTAAAATAATTGAAATATAATTTATTTATTAATTTTTAGTTATTAAATTTGAAATATGGCATCAAAATCTGATTTAAGTAGTTATAGAAAGAGTTATAAAAAGAATTCTCCTTTTAATTATAAGGATTGTAAGAACCCTTTAGATTTATTTAATACATGGTTTCAGGATT
>JAPKAF010000043.1 GCA_028825365.1 Flavobacteriaceae bacterium
TAGGTTTGTCAATGTCGTTCTAAAGAAATAGCGAGACACAATACAACATATAATTTACTAAACCATAGCGATCTTCTTCCTTTACCTCAGCGACTTCTAAAGCTTAAATAGGCTTGCTTGTAACATCTTATCAATTATATTTGAATAAAACAATTTTACTATGAAATACTCTTTAAAAAAAACCGCACTAATAACTGAAATAATTGGAGGAATTGCCTTATTTATATCGCTAATTTTTGTTGGCGTTCAATTTAGAGAAAATACTATAGCCACAAAATCTGCTACTGCAAATGCCGCAAACGCAATAACTGTTTCGTGGTACAATGAAGCCGGCAATAGCGCACAATCAAGTCAACTTCTATGGGATTATATAAAAGACCCAAAAAGCATAACAACGGGTGCTGAAAAATTTCAAGCGACTATATTAATGCATGGCTTAATATTGTCGTTTCAAAACAACTACTATTTAGCAAGCGAAGGCACTCTTGACCAGGATGTCCAAGAATCTCTTACAGCCTCTATAAGCGCTATAAAAAACCAACCAGGCTGGCAGGAGTATTGGAAGAATAGAGAATCTCATTTCTTTGTGGAATTTAGAGATTATATGAATTCAATTTTGACGTCAGAATTCGAAGTAGATGAAGGCATTTACGAGACCTTAAAAGGAAATTAAAGCTTCCTTTTCGCTTTTATGTTATCTTGAATAAAAACACAGCTACACATATAAAAGTGAAGGTTAGGTTTTTTTCAATCTTTAGGAGTCAAGATATGCCAGTATAGAAAAACACACAAACACTATTAAAATAATAACCCAGAAAAAAGGCTTCTTAATGTCTTTTTTAAAATCTCCTCTGTATCTGTGATATCCTTCGAACACTCGTTTTTTTTAAAGAAAAAGCAGCTCTTTTCAAACCCTCTAATCAAGTTTTATATCAAAACTTGACAAAGCGTTTTGTGGTAGTCGCATTATCTGTGCTTATTTTTATTAAGTAAATTCCTTCTGTAAACAAACTCACATTAATTTCATTAGTATTAGAAGCCTTCATCACAAGCTGTCCGAGTAGTGAATAAACTTCAATGTTATAAACGTCTGAATCTCCAGCGATATAAAGTGTGTTTTTCACAGGATTCGGATAAACTTTTATTAACCCAGAAGAGATGTTTTCTACAGAAAGCTCACTGCTATTGACAGCATTTGGACTTCCATTTTCATTCATACAGTCCCAGCTTTCAGGCAATAGGTTGTCTAAATCCGTTGTTATTAATTCCAGCGTGTTTCCTGTTTCGTCTGCACAAGTTGGCCAAGGCGCTTCTGACTCATAATATACCTCATCTACTAGCTTGTCCTCTGAACTGTAAAGTCTAACAGCATCAGACCCTCCAAACCCAAAGCCTAATTCACCGATATAAGGAATGTTTGGGAATACGCTAACGAAATCCGATTCGTCTTTTACAAACACCAAATATCCATTCCCTTGAATTTGAGTTCCCTCTGGAATTACAAAAACATGGGTGTCATTATCATCTTTAATTTTCCAATTTGAAATATCCATGGACAACGGCTCTGGATTATACAATTCAATCCAGTCACCAGGATTAAACGTATCGCTTGAGCTGTAGTTAATTTCATTAATTACCAGCGATTCAATTCTAACAGGAACACTTTCTTCGTATAAACAAAGCTCTGATGAGTCTTGTACGATTACATTGTAGGTGCCTACAGGCAAACTAAGAAACACATTGGTTGTAACGAAGTTTTGTCCTCCATCAATACTATATAGGTATGGGCCCTCACCTGAAGTGGGGTTTATGACAATTGAACCGTCTGTTGTAACAACAGAAGAAACAGAGGTAGTTGTAATATCAACTGTAGTAAATACGCAGGCCTCAACCAAAATACTTTCCTGAGTTGAGCAAAGTCCCGTTGCTCCCTGAACAAATACGTCATAATTTCCTGGCGCTAAATTGTCGAACGTGTTAGAGTCAAAAAACGTTTGCCCACCATCAATACTATATTGAAAAGGACTCACCCCAGAGCTAGTATTAATTGTAATAGAGCCGTCATTTGCAGAAACAGAAGTTGCATTAGACACGTTTATAGCTGACGTAAATTCACATCCCGCTTCATTAAGACAAAATGCTTCTTGCGCTTTATAATCAAACTCGCCACTGTTGTACACAACCGTATTACCTAATGTGCCAAGAATTTGAAAGTTTCCTTCTCCATAACTACAGCAAATCCCGTCTCCATATGAATCGTAAACATAAAGTGAAAAGCAAGAATTATAATTCAAACAAATTTCTTCGACAAGCTCTTCGTCACCAGACTCTAAAGATCCACTAGCGACGATTTGATTCGTTCCTTCGTCATAGATTTCCCAAGATGTTTCCGAAGGATAATCATCTGCGTTGATAATCAGCGTAACAATGTCATAATCTGAATCTAGACCTGTAGTTGTGGAGGCCGAATTATTTGTTAAATCTTCATCCACCTGGCTGTTTATCTCTAATAAGTTTAGTGTAATATTGTTGTTTTCTTGAAGGTTTTCATCAATAGTTATTGCGACTGCGCCTTGCTGTAAAAACGGTATTTCAACCGAAGCGTTAATAACATCTACCACTAAATCATTAACCACTACCTCAATCGACACTTCGGTTATGGTAGTTTCTCCTTCATTAGTAACTAAAGCGCTTACTTCAATCACTTCATCACAAACAACCTCTAGCTGTTCTAGTGAAAGCGCTCCATTAAAGACATGAACCTTGCTTAAAACAACGCTTAAAGTATCATTATTTTCGTATTGATCATCAATCTGGCTAACAATTGCCGTGACATTATAATCGCCAATTGTTGAAAAATCTTGTGGCTCTGAAAACTGAAAATCAGCTTCGCCAAAAGGTTGAATTGTCTGAGCAATTGTAATTGTCTCCATTGACTGTCCGTCGACTACTAGCTCTATATCAAAATTACTCATATCGTTTAAGCCGTTATTGGAAATGGTTGTTGTTACAAGCTCATCGGCTCCTAGACTTGACGAAGACTGAGGGGCAACAATTGCCGTAACGCCTAAGTCATTATCTCCATTAATATCTGCCCAAAAAGAAACCCATGGCCTTGCTTGTTTAATGGCCAATTGATCTTGAGCAGTTACTTTATATTCGATGTCCATTCCAAAACCTTCTGCGCCAACAACATCATAGAGTATTGCAAATTCATCATGAATAACACTAAGGTAGTCTCTCATTTGGTCTAGATAGACCTGATCCATTACCAGCTCACCCGGACTAACTAAGTTGGACAACCTTAACACAAGGTAGCCACCTCCTTGTGAAGGATCACGATATAATAAAATCTCCTCTGGCACTGAGTTCGGGTCAGGGTTTGTAATTAAGGATTCTCCCACTTGGGTGTTTAAATAAAAGGTCTCTTCCGTGTCATAAATAGGGTCAATACTAATCCCTACGCCATTGGACTGTTCGTCTTGAAAATTAGGATGACAAAGGATCCCCATAGCCGCCATAAAGTGATCAATACGATAAAAATCTCTTTCTTCATATGCTCTAAAATTCCACATACTTGCATAAACTTGCTTAATGGACTTAGAGATATGCCCTTCGTCTAGGTATTGTGTTTTAGAGGTATATAAACCTGCGCCACTAAATCCGGGCAAATCCTCATTATTAGTACTTGATCGGCACCTAACGGCTGTTCCTTCGGGAAAATCATCATGCATTGCCTGTAAATCGTCTAGCATCCATTGCGGCATTGGAGCATCCTTAATATCTCTTCTAAAATCTTTTAGACGCTCAATTCGAAAGTTTAAATCATTTTGGAAAACAGGGTTATCCATAAGGACTTGTGCCTCTTGATAAAAATTATTGAACTGCATAAACTCATCATAGTAGTAAAAAGGAATTCCAAAGCCATCAGGTATTGTTCCCTCAGGAAACCCAAACGACCTCATGGTTGCAACATTTGCACACTTTGCTCCAAAAGAAGCAGACATTTCAAACGCAATATCGTCTAAAGGCACGATTTCCGTGACACTTAAATCACGAATTGGAATTTGCGGCTCTGTAGGCCTAAGGTCTTCGTACCAGTCATTTACCTCAGTCAAAGTCGCTTCTCTTATTTCGTATTGTTCGTTTTCTACTTTGTAATAAATATAGTTTCCTAATAGACTTGATATTGCGTTATTAGATAAAGGATCTGCGATATATGCGTTTGGAACATTGTCTTGAATAGCTCTTAGATTAACGTGTGACAAAGGGGTTTGTATAACAGAAGTTATTATTCCTCCCACTCTAGGAAGCGAATTCGGCAAAGCGTCGTATAAAACAATATCTCTACTTCCAGGAGTTTCACTAAGGTCCTCCATATGTTTAAAGAATCCATATCCTTCCGCCTCGTGAAAAGGGATATAATCAATTTCAGCAAAAACATCAGACTCTAAAACGACATCTATTCTAGAACCTACAAAACCCTCAGCGTAATTGTTGATGTGGTTGTTTTCGCTAGACTGTCCAATAAAATGATTCATATTGTTTTGAAGAAAAGGCATGTTAGCAATCAACAATTCATAGGTTCTTTGACTTGCTTCAAAATTATATGCATCCCCAAAAGAAAAATTGAACGAATAGCTTCCGATCACTCCATTCGGATGGATGGTGTTGGGATTAAAAACTATTTCCCCAGAGCTGTCGTCTCCGTTGACAGAGGCACCTATTCCGTTCCAAAAGCTTGCGTGGATAGTATACGTATTACTATTGATAAAATAGATTTTTGGCTCAGGCGTGTCTCTATTAAGTATCCCGAATTTAACGTATAATTGCCCGTCTAGAAAAGGAGCCCAACTAACGTCATTCACTGTTGCTAAGCCTAAAAAGGTTTCAGCATCCGGAACCGAGGTTGCTCCATCAATAAATGCAATAGGATCTGCAAAGTTGAGGGGGGCATCCGTAGGCATATTATTAAATTCTGTAATATCATCTATCCCATCACCATCGTAATCATCAGGGGATGAAATATCATGTTCTGTTATTGAGTAGTTTTCTATTGGATAAGCTGCAGCTGGCTCAGAGATAACCATTGTCCCATTAACGCCCATTGTCATTGAGGTAGCCCAATTGTATGTAGGGCTATGGTCGGCATGAAGCACGTAATATTTGTCTGCTTGACCCTGAATGGATAACTGTACCTGGCCAACGCTGTTTACAGAGTAATTATCAATTGTTACGTTTTGAGCAAAAGAAAAAGTATAAAAAGAAATTAAACAAAGAAGTGATAAAAAGATTCTTTTAGTCATTGTAAAAGGCTTTGTTTAAAGGGTTTTAGAGTTTAAATATACAAATGTTTCCCCTTTGATTATAATATTTTTGATTAATTAAGGACCGACAACCAACAAGGGTTGTTTGATTTTCTATTACTAATTGTAACACTATAGCATTAAAGCACATATAGATAAACTAACCTAAAAATAACATAGCCTATAGTAGCTATCAAGATTAATTTTCTGTTTTTAAGATACCATTCCATTTATTAGTTTTTTAAATTATTAATATTTAAAACCAAACGTTTCTATTACTTTTTGTTTCTAATTACCGCAATCAAAAACCGAATGTAACAAGTGAAGTCGGCCGGTGCCTTTATAAACCACCACTTGATAAATACGATCATAAATATCTAAATCAAACTCTCCTAGATCTTCGCCAACCAAAAGACCAGCCAAAACTCCTGTTGTATTGCTATGCCCAACAACTAGCGCGTCTTGTTTGCGGTCCATTATTAATTTTGAAAAAATCTCAAGCTCTTGAGCGTTATATTCTTTAACATCCAAACCTTTGGACACGGCTGTTGGCAGAGCAGTATTTTTAGTTCGATTATAGTCAGTACTGTATACAATATCAAGATCTACATCTATTAGAAAATTGCTTAGACTCTTTGATCTTTGCTCTCCACAATCAGTAAGGTGAGGATCTGAGTAATTACTGGAGGTCAAATCTTTCTCTGAATGCCTAACTAAATATATTGTAAATGTTTCGTTGTTTGATTGCGCAACAACGTTAAATTGAAACCCTAGAATTATTAAAAGTAGTATGAGATTTTTTTTCAACATGCCGCAGGTTCTGTCTTAATCTTTACGTTTTTTTCCCAATGGAACAGCTGAAATAGAAAATATTTTCCATTCGTTGTCAACTTTTTTATACATATAAACCCCTCTTCCTTTAAAAATCCTTTCGTAGTTAGAGTTATACCTTGAATATGTGGCGTCAATCATTACTAATGATTTAGAAATCCAAATTACTTTTGACTTATCCATTAAGCTATATAAATAACCATCTTGCACGTTAGACCTTATCTCTTTATAGGCTTTAATCAACTCTTCTTTATTGTTAACTATCATTGGTTTCTCTATGAAATTCATTGTTGCCGGATAGGTAAAAAATGAAGAAACTTTTTCATAGTCTGAATATTCAAATGCCTTACTGTATTCTTGCCATTTATCGTTTAGCACAACTTCAGCATTGAACTTGTTTTTCTTTTTAGCTGATTGTGAAAAAGCAAGCAAGGGAGCTAAAAGAAAAAGTAGCAGTATTTTTTTCATAATTTTTTAAATTAGATAATAAATGTAAAAAAATAAAACGTGTAAACGACTTAATAATTCAACCTTTATGTAGGCTTGTTCAAGAAGATCGCAACTTCAATATATAACATGTACGTGTTTGCTGTTTTATTAAGAGCTCATTATTTAAGTAATAAAACATTTCACTCTCTAATTTTAATAACTGAGCTAAATATTGTTGAATTATAATCAATCGTTTTTATTACTTTTGTTGCCATATATATTAGACATGATTAAAAATATTCCTCTATTAATTTCTGCTATTGTTTCAGGGCTAATCTTATTTCAGTCCATGCTTGTTGCCCCAGCGGTAAACAAGCTTATAAACTCTAAAGAAGCAAGTGTGTTCCTAAGGTATATTTGGCCAAAATTTTTTCTTATTATAGCCCTATTAAGCCTGCTGTCTTTTTTGACAATAATTTATCAAAACAATAATCAAAACTTGGCAAAATACTTTTCGCTAGCAAGTTTTATTTTAATGACCATTTGTTACATAATAACCCCGCTAATAAATAATGCTAAAGACACTTCAAACGAACAATTATGGGTTGTCTTACATTTGGCTACCATATTAATTACACTGATTGTACTAGTTTTAAGTATTCTTACAATTATTTACTGGAAATTTAACCAATAGAACAACAGAAAACTTATTTTATAAAAAAACTCACTAAAGTTCTTTAGTGGGTTTTTTTTTGCTACACGAAAAGAGTTGGTCTTGGAAAACAGAAAACTTAAGTCCTATTCATATTTTTGTATATTTAGCTATAACCCAATAAACATATCGACATGAAAACTACAGACCTGTTTTTCCTAATTCTAACATTTTTAAGTTTACAAAACCTTAGCTCTCAATCAAATACTTTTCAAAGCGAAGATATAGTTGAGGGAATTGAACAAAAAGTGATTGATTGGAGAAGAGATATCCACGAAAACCCAGAGCTAGGTAATCGCGAAGTCCGAACTGCAGCACTTGTAGCAAAGCATTTAAAACTACTTGGAATGGACGTTCAAACTAATGTAGGCGTAACAGGCGTAATAGGCATTCTTAAGGGTGGTCTGCCCGGGCCAGTAATTGCATTACGAGCAGACATGGACGCTTTACCTGTGCTGGAACGAACTCCAGTTTCGTTTGCCTCGAAAGTTAAAACTATTTACAACGGCAGCGAAACTAGTGTTATGCACGCATGTGGTCATGATTCTCATGTAGCGATTTTAATGGGTGTTGCTGAGGTTTTATCAGCCAAGCAAAAAGAGTTAAAAGGAACGGTTAAATTTATCTTTCAGCCCGCTGAAGAAGGAGCTCCCAAAGGAGAAGAAGGAGGAGCAGAACTTATGGTTAAAGAAGGAGCATTAAAAAACCCAAATGTAGATGTTATTTTTGGGCTTCATATTAACTCGCAAGTAGAGGCAGGAAAGATTACTTATCGACCAGGCGGCATGTTCGCTGGAGTTGGGGACCTTAAAATCACGGTAAAAGGGAAGTCTTCTCATGGAGCAGACCCATGGTCTTCAGTTGACCCAATTGTGACTTCTGCCCAAATTATAAACAGCCTTCAAACGATAATCAGCCGTAATGTAAACATTACAAGAAACGCTGCAGTTGTTACTATTGGAGCAATTCACGGAGGAAACCGTTCCAATATAATTCCTGAACAGGTAGAAATGTTAGGAACGGTAAGAACCTTAAGTGAATCTGATGAAGAACTAATTTTTGAACGTATTCGCCAAATTGTAACAAAAACAGCCGAAGCAAACGGAGCAGAGGCTATCGTAGAACTCCCTTACTCATCCCACTATCCAGTTACTTTTAATAATATAGACTTAACGGCTAAAATGCTTCCGTCTTTAAAAAAGACCGCAGGTGAATCTAATGTTTTACTAGTGCCAGCTGAAACAGGAGCAGAGGATTTTTCATTTTTCGCAAATGAGGTTCCTGGACTATATTTTTATATTGGAGGTATGCCTAAAGGTCAGGATCCAAAAACAACAGCATCTCACCACACTCCAGACTTTTTTCTTGACGAAAGCGGCTTTATTTTAGGCGTAAATGCGATGGTTAACCTAGTTGCTGATTATATGGAAATGTAGTAAGTTAGCTTTTATTGCGACGACAATAAATTTGTTAATTCCTCAATTAAATTTGTAGTTGTTTTATTGTTGGTTTTAAAAGAAAAGCTACCATTGCCATAAGGGCGGTACATGTCTTCTCTTGTCACTGAAAAAAGGCCTATAGTGGCTACTTTTGAGGCGCTAGCCAGATGCATTATACCACTATCAGCACCAATAAAAACACTAGCGTTTGCGGTTACAGCGGCTATCTCCCTAATGCTTTTAGAATAAAAAGAACTTGCCTTAAAATCAATTTGTGATACGTTTTCCATTGGCAGTACCTCTAAAAAATTATAGGAAGCCCCAAAATTATTTTCTAACTTTTTATAAAACCCGTTCCACCACTCTTTTGAATGGCATTTTGCACCAGTAGCAAAGGTGAAAATTAAAATTGTTTTTTTATTCGAATCAGAAACACAAGAAGATAAAATTTCTTTACCCTTTAAAAGCTCAGTTTTGGTAAGTTTCAAATCTAGCACCGGAAGTGTTTTCGTTTCTATTAAATAACCAAGCTGCTGAAAATAGTATTTTAAATTGTAGATGTTATTTTTCCCCATATGCTCATAATCTTTTTCTGTGTGGGGAATAATTTCACCATAAATTTTATAATCAGAATTCGATAAATAAGTTAGTATTTTTCCCGATGAAGATCCTTTAGCTCCGTTTATAGCTAAATCATATTTTTTAGCCTTAACTGAAAAAAAGACATTTAAATATTTTAAAAGTTCCTTGAATGGCTTTCTTGGTAACACTATTATATTGTCAATGTTTTTATACTCACTAAACACCTGACCCGCTAGCTTTCCCTTGACGACTATATCTATTTTACACCCAGGAAATGACCCGATTATTTGCTGTAATAGCGGGGTTAGCAATAGCAGGTTCCCTAGCCGTTGATTTGGTCTACATATTAAAACTGTCTTGATCTTAACCTCTTCTGACCTGTTTTTTATTATGTGAGTTTTGCCAATGTGTTTTGTTAATTTTGGCATTACTTTCTTTCTTAAATCATCTAGTTTTTTTAAGAGCATTTTTTTATTCATTTTCCTGTCTAAGACTAAGGTATCAGTTTTTTTTGTTTTTTGCCTTTAAT
>JAPKAF010000009.1 GCA_028825365.1 Flavobacteriaceae bacterium
CTTTTTCTAAATAAATAACACTATTAAAACTTTTAGAAAAATAATAGCTATCAACACCAAAGCCGCCAGTAGAGTCAATCATATTCTCACCTTTAACAAGACTGGATTTGAATTTTGCAGTTTGTTCTGATGAAGTTTGCTCAATATTAATTTTATTTGGAAAATATATATTTTTTGTATCAAACCAGCTTGGAAGCTTCTTTTTTGACTTAAGTTTTGAGGTGATTTGTTCTGCAATCTCTTTATTAGATACTTCTGAGAAAACTGGTTTTTTTAAGATTAATTGAAATATATCTATATCTAAATTTTTAGAAACAAACTCTTGTACATCATTATTTAGAATGCTCTTATTCAATATGCTTTTAATTAAAAAAACTATTCACAACTAAGTTCTTTGAGTATACAGTCCTTAGGATTACTTTAATGATAGTATAGCATGGAACTGCTAATATTAATCCAGTTACTCCAAAAATATAACCAAACACTAGAATTACTAAAAATATTTCTAAAGGATGAGATTTTACACTTTTAGAAAATAGAATTGGCTGAATTAAGAAATTATCGATTGCTTGAACTATAACAAAACCGATTACAACATAAATCGTTTTAGACACTATTATAGATCCAAAATCAATATCTATGTAATTTGTTAGCGTAAGTATAGTAAGAAGAAATCCGCTGATTAAAGGACCTATGTAAGGAATTAGGTTTAGTAGTGCACATAAGAAAGCAATTATAAGAATATTGTTAATACCTACAATTGCTAATAAGATTAAGTATAAAATAAATAAAATTGTAATTTGAATGATTAAAGCTAAAAAGTACCTAGAAAGCAGATGATTAATCTGGCTAATTGATTTATTTACGTTTGACTTCATTGCCTTAGGAATAAGTAGCTTTATCTTGTTTATAATAATCTCTGAATCTTTTAAAAAGAAAAAGGTTATAAAAATGATTGTAAATATTCCTATACTGAAACTTCCTAAACTAGCTATTATACTATTTAATAAATCAGTTATATAACTGAGGTCTATCTGATTAAATAGTTTAGAGTTTACAATAGAATTAATGAAATTAGAATCGTTAGTGAAATAGAGGTCGCTATATTTTTCGATAATATTATTTACAGAGCTTTGAAGCTCTGTAGAATTTAATAGAGAAAGATTTCTAGCTTGCTCAACTAATAAAGGAATAAAAGATTTTATTAGTAAACCTATTATTAGTATTAAACCAGACATAGATGTTATTGCAGCTATAGAGTTGTTGAATTTTAACCTTGTCTTTAAAAACAACAACAAAGGGCTCAAAATAATAGTTATAACTAGAGATATAGATAAGTATATTAAAATTGGTCTTATCAAGTAGAAAAAATATATAATGAGTGAAAAAATTATTATTTTTTTTAACGCATTTAATATCCCATTTGTAATAATTTTTGAAACCATATTATGTAAATATATTAAATCTCTGTGTTAAATTCAGATAGAATCTGTGTAGCTACTAATGCAGCAGTCTCAGTTCTTAATCTATTGTTACCTAATGTGACAGCAATAAACCCTTTTTCTTCTGCATTTTGAATCTCTTTTTGAGTAAAGCCTCCTTCAGGTCCAATTAATACAGTCGTGCTGTTAGAGTTAAGCTTATAACTACTTAAGTGTTGTTTATTAACTTCTTTACAATGTGCGATAAATTTATTGTCAGATTTACAATCATTTATAAATGAATCAAAAGTTACTAATTCTTGTATGTAAGGCTTATAATACTGTAAAGATTGTTTCATAGCACTTACTGCAATTTTATTTAATCTATCTAACTTAATAGTTTTTCTTTCACTTTTTTCACATAAAACAGTACTTATACTATCTATCCCAATTTCTGTAGCTTTTTCTACAAACCATTCGGTTCGATCATTCATTTTAGTAGGTGCTATAGCTATATTTATTTTAAATTTAGATTGAATGTAAGTTTCGCTTTTAACTATTAATAACTCGGTATTACTTTTGTTAATTAAGTTTATTTTGGTCTCAACTAACAAACCTTTACCATTAGTTATAAAAATTATATCACCAACCTTTTTTCTCATAACTTTAGTTAGGTGCTTAGTTTCTTCTTTTAGTAAAACAACTTTAGAATCTGTTTCTGAAATATCCTGGTTATAAAATAGCCTCATAATTAAATTTTTAATCTGGGATTTGTAGATGTTTCATAATCAGAAAAAATATTGTTTTCAAACTTAAGCTGACCAGTCATAGCTATCATTGCAGCGTTATCAGTAGTATATGATAATTTAGGTATATGCACCTTCCAATTATGTTTTTCACTATTAACTTTAAGCATTTTTCTGATTTCTGAATTAGCAGATACACCGCCACAAATAACAATTGTATTGATTCCAGTTTCCTTTGATGCTTTTATTAATTTGTCCATTAATATATCAACTATAACATGTTGTAATGAAGCGCATATATCATATAAATTATCCTTAACAAAATCTTCATTTATCCTGACTTGTTTATTAATAAAATTTAAGAAATTAGTTTTAAGTCCTGAGAAACTAAAATTCAATCCACTGACTTTTGGTTTAGTGAATTTAAATTTATTAGGGTCTCCTTTTTTTGAGAGCTTATCAATTTCTGGTCCAGCAGGATATTTTAGTCCAATTACTTTACCAGATTTATCAAAAGCCTCTCCAGCAGCATCATCTAATGTTTTGCCTAATTCATGCATCTCAAAGTAACTATTCACCTTAACTATTTGGGTATGTCCACCAGAAATAGTTAGAGCTAGAAACGGAAAACTGGGGTTGCTATTTTCTGGATCTTCAATAAAATGTGCTAATATATGTGCCTTCATATGGTTAACAGAAATTAAAGGTATTTTTAGAGCTAGAGACATTGATTTTGCAAAGGAAGTACCGACCATCAATGATCCAATTAAACCAGGTCCATTTGTAAAAGCAATTGCAGATAGATTAGATGTGTTTATTTTTGCTTTTTCCAGTGCTTTTTTTACAACAGGAAGTATTAATTTTTGATGCTCTCTAGATGCCAGTTCAGGAACTACACCTCCATATAATTCATGTATAGATTGACTAGCTACAATATCACTTAATATAACTGAATTAGAAATTACAGCAGCAGCAGTATCATCACAGGAGGACTCTATGCCAAGTATATAAGTTTTTTTTGTTTTCATTTTAAATAATAAAATTAAATTTTTATTAAAACTTTCCAGTTATTATTATAGTTTTGATATCTATTAAACAAATTTAATCTTATTATCAAGAAATCTAATATATTTTCTTTTAAAAGTATCCTATTCTATTTGGTATTAATAACAATTGCTGTTTTTCTACTTAATAGAGAAAAGATTGAAAAAAGACTTTTAAAAAATATTTCTTTTAAAATCTCAAATTTACTTAAAACTACAGTTCAGATTTCCGATGTTGATTTTAAGTATAATGGAGATTTAGTGATTAATAACTTCAATATTTTTGATCATAAAAATGATACTCTTATTTACATAGATAAGATAACCACATCAATATTAACACCAACTAACATATTAACATCAAATACTAAACTGAGTTCATTAGGCTTATCTAATGGGATAATTAAAATAATTAAACATCCTGGAGATTCTTTAACAAATTTTGAGATTTTTATAAATAAAGTTAAACAAGACAATAACACAGAAAATAAAAATTTTAGTTTAGAATTAAAGAATTTAAGTTTAAATGATTTTCGGGTTGACTTAGTTAATAAATCTAATTTAACTAATCAACTAAATGATTTCAATCTTACCGTCTATGATTTAAAATATTTAAAATCACAAATATCTTTATCTATTGATAATGCTAGCTACATAGATTTATATGGTTTAAGACTAGATGATTTTTATTCTAAAGTTACTTACTCTCAGTCTGGATTTAATATGACTGATTTTATAATTAATTCTACTAATTCAAAATTAAAAGGAAGTCTAAGCATTTCTGACATAAACAAAATGGGTTATGCAGATTCTAATATAGAGATGAACTTATTAGATTCTAAAATTTCAACTAATGAAATCAACCTTTATTACAATTCTTTAATAAGTGATGAACTAATTGAGTTTAGTACCTCTTTGTATGGTTCATTTAATAATACTCTTAATGGGAGATTAGATTTTCAGTACGGAGATAAAACAAAAGCTAAGATTAATTTCTCAATAGAAGATTTATTTGGTAAAATTAAAGTTTATACTGTTTTAGAAGACTTTTATACTAATTATGATGATTTAAAAACTTTGCCAGTTTTAAAAAATTATCAAATTCCTGATTTTTTAATTTCAACAGAGTTTATTTCTATTAACGGAGTATGTGATTATGAAAATGGATTAATAAGCAACAAGTATGTTGTTGATACAGACTTTGGGGAATTAATACTGGATATTAATTTAATTGATTTTCTTATAAAACCAAAAGAATCCAAATTTTATGGAACTGTTAAATTTAATGAGTTTTTATTTAAAGACTTTAATCTATTTAGTTCTACAATTAGAACTTCTGCTAACTTTATATTGGATGGTTCAATATATCCTGGACAGCCTCTTAATACATCTGTTAGCGGGGTTGTGAGTGATTTAAGTATTGGGGACTCAGTCTTTAATAATATTCTAATTAACGGAAGGACAAATAATGATAGATTCACTGGAAATATATCATCAAGTAATAAAAAGTTAAATTTTGATTTTAATGGATTTATTGATTACTCAAAAGAAATAAAAAGTGCAAATTTTAATCTTGATTTAGACAATTTACAAATTGATATTGATAAAAGTTTTAATGCAGGCTTAATTATAAACTTAAAGGGTACAAATATTAAAGATCTAACAGGAAGTATTCTTTTTTCTGATTCTAATTATACAAATAATGAAAAGACCTATTCTTTTAAGCAACTTAAAGTGTCAAGTTTTCTTGAGAACAATGAAAGAGTAACAAGGTTTAATTCCCCCTCAGTTATAAATGGGTTTGTAAAAGGAGATTTAGATATTAAAAAGTTAAAGCTCGATTTAGAAGAATCTATCAAATACAATATATACGAAAAGGATTTTTCAACTCTCAGTAGCTCTAGTGTTAGTACAACTTTTGAATTTAATATATATAGTGACTTAGTAAGTGTTTTTTTTCCCTATTTAAGTTTTGATAATAATACTATAATTAAAGGTTTAATTGATGATGATCCAAGTAACTTTAAACTGGAAGTTACTTCTCCAAGAATACAGTTTAATAATTTTGCAGCAAATAGCTTATCCCTATCGTTAGACAATTCTAAAAGTATAAATAATTTTATGCTACAAACACAGAATATTTCTTTTAATGGTATCGATAGTCTTAACTACATTAGTTTAAATAAATCAACTATTAATGATTCTTCAATAGTAGAGTTAGATATGGAATTCTTTAATAAAGCTAATAATTCTATTCATACAGAGATTAATTACTATCTAAATAACGATAATCTCTATTTTGATTTAAATAATTCTAAAGTAATATACAATGAGAAAGATTGGAATCTGACAATGGGTAGTGTAAGCTATTATGATATTAATAATCAGATCTTAAATATTAGTAATTTAAAACTTCTCAACAATAAAAATAAAATTATTGTTAATACAAATTATGAAAAAAATTATTTTAGTTATTTGAGTCTTTATTTTGAAAACCTTTCTCTTGACAACTTTCCTGTAAAAAACAAGGAGCTTAAGCTGTCTGGTATTTTAAATGGTAAGTTTATTTATGATATTAATTCTTCTAATGAATCTAAATTAAAAGTAGATGATCTAGCCTTAAATGAATATAATTTCGGTTTATTAGAAACTGTGATTAATTACGATAATAAATTAAGTACTTTTAATTTTGAAGCTCATTTAAGTAAAGATTCCTTAGAAACTCTCTACAGTAAGGGTGATTTAATCCTTAGTGATACTATTAATAAAGCTGATTTAGTAATTAATCTTAATAAGTTACCAATTAATGCTTTAAATATAATAGGCAAAAACAATATTGATAATATCAAAGGTAATGCAACTGGATATTTGAAAATTAAAAATCTTTTTGGTAATCCTGATTTTACAGGAAATTTATTGTTTAATAATTCTGGGTTACGTATACCATATACAAAAGTTGGTTACTTATTTGCAGCTAACAGTTCTGTTGTCTTAGAAGATAATAAGTTTGTATTTAATAATATAGATTTTGAAGATTCTAAATTCGTGAGTAAGGGTAAGTTAAATGGTGTTATTTCTCACAACAGTTTTTCTAGTTGGTTATTAGACTTAGAAATTGAATCGGAAAGGTTGTTAATATTAGATACTAAAGATATTAATAACCCTGTTTACTATGGTACTGCTTTTGTTTCAGGAGGTATTAAAATTAATGGTCCGGGAGATAGACTATTGTTTGATGCTGATATTTCTAGTGAGAAAGGAACTGTTTTTAATATTCCATTAAATGAATCTAAAAATTTTACAGAAAACATTTCTTATATAAAATTTGCTGATAATAGTGCTAACACTTTTGATATAAAAAAATACAAATTAGATAACATTAAGGGGGTTGAATTGAATTTTAATTTAAATCTTAATAAAAATGCAGAAATAGAAATTTTAATTGATCGATCTTCTGGTAGTACCATAAAAGGTTTTGGAAATGGTAACTTAATTATGGAAATAAACAATAAAGGAAAGTTTAATATGTTTGGAGATTTTATTGTTGATAATGGCAAGTATAACTTTGTCTATGCTGGCATCTTGAAAAAAGAATTTGAACTAAACAAAGGTGGGAGTTTAACATGGGCAGGGGACCCCCTAAAAGCATTAATTAATTTACAAACATCATATACCAAAATTGAAGCTAACCCATCAATTTTATTAGATAACCCTATCAATTTGAGTATTCCTGTTAGTGTTAATGTTAACTTAACTGGTGAGTTATTAAATCCAACCCCAGAATTTAAATTAGAGTTTCCAAATGTTGACTCTTCAATAAATAATGAACTCCAATATAGACTAAATGATAAGGAGAGTAATCAATTTCAAGCCTTATCCTTACTAGCGACAGGCTCTTTTCAAAATGACATAAACTTCGATGAACAAGCCTTGTTTGGAAATTTAGCAGAGAGTGCTGCCTCAATAATTAATAATATTTTATTTGATGAGAATGATAAATTAAAATTTGGCTTAGATTATCAAATAGGGGAAAGTACACCAGACTATAAATCGGATGATAAATTTGGAGTAACCTTGACAACTAGACTGAGTGAGAATATACTAATCAATGGTAAGTTGGGAGTGCCAATTGGTGGGGTTACTGAATCTGTTATTGCTGGAGATTTTGAAATCGAACTTAAGTTAAATTCAGATCGAACTCTAACAATGAAAATATTTAACCGTGAAAATACAATTAGAAACTTTGGTGAACAAATAGGATATACTCAAGGGGTTGGAGTTTCCTATAAAGTTGAGTTTAATAATTTTAAAAAATTAATAAAAAAAATATTCAAATAATTTCAACTCAATCGTTGTAGATGAGTTTTATTTATAATTCGCCCCATTTATTATACTATTTGACATCTTTATTTCTTTATTTTTATGAATTGTTTATGTAATTTTACAAATTAATCGTTTATATGAAAAAAATCGCTTTTTTAACATCAGGTGGGGATGCCCCCGGAATGAATGCGGCCATTAGAGCTGTAGTTCGAGCTTGTGCTTATAATAATATTATTCCAGTTGGTGTATATAGGGGATTTGATGGACTTATTAGTGGTGATTTTATTGAAATGAACGCTAGAAGTGTAAAAGGAATTATAAATAAAGGAGGGACTATATTAAAAACAGCTAGATCTGAGGAGTTTAAAACTAAGACAGGTCGTAAAAAAGCTTATCAAAATATTTTAAAAAACAACATTGATGGTTTAATTGTCATCGGTGGTGATGGTACATTTACAGGTGGACTAATATTTTGCAATGAATTCAAAGTGCCAGTTATTGGTATACCTGTAACTATAGATAATGATATTTATGGAACTAGTCATACCATCGGTTATGACACTGCGCTTAATACTGTAGTAGAAGTAATTGATAAGATTAGAGATACTGCCAGCTCACATAATAGACTGTTTTTTATTGAGGTAATGGGAAGAGACGCTGGTCATATAGCTCTAAATACAGGCATTGGAGCAGGAGCAGAGGAGATCCTTATTCCAGAGGCTAACCTTGGTCTAGACAGATTAGTTGAATCTTTAAAAAGAAGTAAAGCAACTGGAAAATCATCAAGTATAGTAGTGGTTGCTGAAGGAGATACTATCGGTAAGAGCGTTTTTGAACTAAAAGATTATGTTGATAAACATTTGCCAGGGTACGATGCTAGGGTTTCTGTTTTAGGACACTTACAGCGAGGTGGTTCACCATCTTGTTTTGATAGGGTTTTAGCTAGTAGAATGGGAGTAAAAGCTGTTGATAGTCTATTAGAAAACAAATACAATTTAATGGTGGGTCTTAAGGCCGGATTAATAGAATTAACTCCTTTAGAGAAAGCAATAAAAGGAAATACAGAAATTAATAAAGAACTTTTGAGAATTTCAGATATAATGTCAATTTAAAAATAAAATAAGATAATGAGTAAAGTAAAAGTTGGAATTAATGGTTTTGGTAGAATAGGTAGGATAACATTTCGTGCTATTCTAGATCGTGATGATGTTGAAGTAGTAGCAATTAATGATTTATTAGATATAGATCATTTGGCTTACTTACTAAAGTATGACTCTGTTCATGGTAAATGTGATGCATCTATAGAGGTTTCTGGAAATACTTTAATTGTAAATGATAAACACGTAAGGGTTACAGCGGAAAGAAACCCACTTGATATTAAATGGGGAGATGCTCATGTTGATGTTGTAGCTGAATGCACAGGAATATTTACAACTTTAGAAAAAGCAGATTTACACATTCAAGCAGGTGCAAAAAAAGTTGCTATTTCTGCACCTTCAGCAGATGCACCAATGTTTGTTATGGGTGTTAATCATAATAGTATTAAACCTACAGACTTAATTGTATCTAATGCATCTTGTACTACAAATTGTTTAGCTCCAATTGCGAAAGTATTAAATGACAATTTTGGTATTGATGAAGCACTAATGACTACGGTTCATGCAGCTACATCAACACAATTGACAGTAGATGGACCAGCTAAGAATTATAGATTAGGTAGATCAGCCTTAAATAACATTATACCATCAACAACAGGAGCAGCTAAAGCTGTTGGAAAAGTAATACCAGAACTTAATGGTAAGCTAACAGGAATGGCTTTTAGAGTTCCTACTGCTAATGTTTCTGTAGTAGATTTAACAGTAAAATTAAACACTGAGACTTCCTACGATGAGATTAAGAAAACTTTTAAAAAAGCATCTGAGAATGAATTAAAGGGTGTTTTGAGCTATACGGAAGAAGCTGTTGTTTCACAGGATTTTGTTGGCTGTTCTTACACTAGTAATTTTGATGCGAATGCTGGAATTGAAATAGGTCCTAAGTTTTTTAAAATCATTTCTTGGTATGACAACGAATATGGATATTCTAGTAAATTAGTAGATTTAATGTGTTGTATTAATAACAAGTAATAAAAATTTATGATTTTAATTGTTGATAGTGGCTCTACCAAAACTGATTGGATTGCTATAAATGATAAAGGTGAAATATTATTTCAAACTCAAACTTTAGGGCTAAATCCTCAAGTACTTACTAACTATATTATTGAGGAAAGAATAGTAAATAATTTTGATTTATATCAAAACAGAAACTCTGTTACTAAATTGTATTTTTACGGAGCTGGATGTGGAACTGAACCACCAAGAGTAATGATAAAGGGTGTTTTTCAAGAGATCTTTAAGTCTGCAGAAGTGTTAGTAAAAGAGGACACTTTCGCAGCTGTTTACGCTACTGCTGAAATTAACAAGGAATCTATTGTATGCATATTAGGTACAGGTTCAAATTGTAGTTACTTTGACGGAGTTAATGTAGTTCAAAAAATCACATCTTTAGGATATATACTTATGGATGATGGTAGTGGTAATTATTTTGGAAGACAACTTTTAAGAGATTATTATTTTAATAGGATTCCTGAGTCAACTGCAAAAAAGTTTGAGAAAAACTTTGATTTAAATGCCGAGACTATCAAGGATCATTTATATAAAAAGCCTAATCCAAATACTTACCTAGCTAAATTCGCAAGATTCCTTATTGAAAACAAGGAAAACAATTATGCTCAAAAAGTTATAGAAAAGGGAATGAATCAATTTATTAAACTACAAATATTACAATTCCCAAATGCCAAGGAATTACCAATTCATTTCACTGGATCCATTTCTTATTACTTACAAGAAGAATTAACAAAGGCACTAAAGAAGCATGGGTTAAAAGCTGGTAATATAATCAGAAGACCTATAGATGGTCTATTAAAATACCATATTAAACTTCTTAATAAATAATTGCTATCATAGATATTTCTACATTTACTCCTTTTGGGAGTTTAGCTACTTGAACAGTTTCTCTTGCAGGTGCATTTGTTGTGTTAAAGTATGATCCATAAACTTCATTTATGTCATTAAAATCTTCCATTGATGAAATAAATATAGAACTCTTAACTACATTTTCGAAGTCTATATTAGCTGAATTCAAAACTGACTTAAGGTTTTCCATTACTTGGCGAGTTTCATCTTTTATGTTTTCTAAGACTAAATGTCCGTTTTCTGGGTTTATCGCAATTTGACCAGAGGTAAAAAACATATTCCCTGCCATTACTGCTTGGTTATAAGGGCCTAATGGTGCAGGTGCTTTTTTAGTGTTAAATATTTTTTTCATAATTTATAATTATAATTGTTTGTCTCTACGACGTCTTTTATCGTATTTAATATCACTTAGCATTCCAGATTTTATACCAACAAAGAAATTCCATTGAGAATTTGAGCTAAAAGGTATCCAGCTAAAATTCATCCTCCAGCTTAGTAAATCTCTCTCAAATCGAAGCTGAGTATATGTTATCCCATTATTTTTCAAATCATACCCAGAAGATGCTCCAACACTCCATTTGGGTGAGATATCTAAATCTCCAGAAAACATTAAGGAATGTGATGATATTTCCTTTTGATTTCTACTATTATTATAGTTCACCGCATAGGCTATTCTAAGACTCCACGGAATGGTGTAATTAAACAGTTCGCTAGCGACTTCCTCTTTTTCATCGTCCTTATCCATAAATGAACTATCAGCAAAATCTAAAGACTGTCCAAATAAATCATCATCTCTACCGCCACTTCGAAGAGATTCATTGACCGACTTACTATTTTCTTTTGATTTATTTTTATCTCCTTTATTTGAGAGTGAATAATTGAAGGTTAAATTTGCACTAGTTAACCTAAATAAATTCCCGTCTTTATTTATATTAAACTCATTAATTTTATTGTTATTCTCATCTAGTGCATAAGGATCTAGTGTTGCTCCAAAATTCACACTCATTTTATTATCAAATAGCTGAGTACCACCAGAAAGCCTGACCGGACTTAAATTAAGTGAGTCGCTAGCCATATTATAAGAAGTTGAAAAATTTAAATTATTTAAAATAGTTACTTTTTTAGCCTCAGTATTTGTACTATCCCTATCTGTAACTTTTGCTTCTACATTATTGCTGACGGACATTCCTATAGAACTAGAGAAATTATTGTTCGGCGTGCCAAATATAGATCCTTCGAACCTAGTATATTCTAATTCTGAAGTAGTTAATCCATCAGCATCAATTACTTCGTAAGTTTCATAATAATCATTAAATGCCGGGTTAATGCTATAGCTTATTGAAGGTCTCATGACATGTCTAATAGCTTGAACTTTTTTTTCTTCACCAAAGTCATACATGCCATAAACAGTAGTTCCTATACTAGAAGAAAAATTATATGTTCTAAACGAATCAAAGCCATTTAGTTCTTGGGTGATTACTTCATTAGTTTCATTATCAAAAGATTTTGATATTGTATTAAATGTCCAATTTTCTTTATAATTAGCACTAGTAGAAAGACTTAAGTATTTAAATAACTTAAAATTAGTACTTAAAGGGATAGAGTGTTGAAAACCAGATCTGGCTGATTCAAACATTTCTTTTTTGAAAAATAAAGAATCCGTAGTTTGGATTCTGTTTTCTCCTCTTACATTGTATTGTAAATTGATATTCTGAATAATTCCTTTTTTTGTACCAACCTTTGGTGCAAAAGGAAAAACCCTACTAACACTTCCTTGAAAAGTAGGTAATGTCATATTAATAACCTGGGTATTAGTGTTTTGTGAATGTGTTGCTGTTAGGCTCATATTAACTTGTGGTTCACCGACAAATGTTTTTGAATAAGATACAGAAGATGATAAAGTGTTATTTAAAAAACTTGATGCATTTAATTGATTAATGGATTGCTGAAAATATTTACTACTTCCAAGATTAACAGAGGCTGAAAAACGAGAATTTGGATTAGATTTAGCATCTTGATTATGTGACCATCTTAAGTTATAAATAGAACTCTTAGAGTAATCCGGAAAACCTCTTTCACTTTTTATTAAGTTCTCATATCGAAAGCTCAAATTTCCTCTAAACTTATACCTGTAAGCATAATTATTTTCTAATCTAAAACCATAACTTCCATTTGTATAATAATCTCCAAGAATTGCTAAATCTACATAATCACTAATAGCTAAATAATAACCTCCATTTTGCAAAAAATAACCTCTATCATTTTGTTCACCAAAAGAAGGGAAGATTACTCCAGATGTTCTTTTTTTTGTTAGTGGAAAATAACCAAACGGTAGAGCTATTGGAGTAGGCACATCTGCTATATACATATTGGTAAAACCAGTTATAATTTTCTTACCTGGAACAACTTTTGCATTACGTAACAAAAAATAGTATTCAGGGTTCTCTAAATCTACAGAGGTTGTAAACTTTGCTCTGTCCATAAAATAAACAGAATCATTTTGCTTTTTTGTTTTTTCAGAAATAATATTCATTCCTGACTGTTCTGTTTTTGAATTAAATATCAATGCTTTTTTACTATCTAAATTAAATCGTATTGAATCTGGTTCAATAATATCTTTCCCTTGCTTAAATACAGGAGACTGACTTAAAGTCCCACTAGAATCTTTTATGCGACCAGCGTATATTTCATTTTTTGAATAATCAATTACGATTTTACCAGATGTTATTTCCATGTCGCCATACACCAATTTGGCATTATTGTATAACGTTATTCTTTTTGTGTTAGGATTTATGGAAACAGTATCTTGTGCATTATAAGTAGCACCACTATTAAAAAAGTTTTTTTTATTTTGAGTAGAATCTAAAACAATAGTATCTTGTTTTATTTCATTTATAATTGGGTTAGCAATAGTATCAGAAACTTGTGCAATACAAGGGCTGTTTATAAACATTGTATAACTTAAAACGAAAATTATATTTAGAAAGTGGTTGTGCAATGTTTATAATGTATTTTTGATGTGTAATTCTATCATATATATAATTGATAAAGTTACGTATATTTTTATCAAAAATTAATATATAAAAATATGTATCACTCATATACTTTTATAAGTCTTTTTAACCCTACTTTAACAAAATACCTTCTTTTTGCAATTCTTTTACTTAATGTAAATAATTTTTATTCACAAGAAAAGTTCAAAATTGTAATTGATGCTGGACATGGTGGGAAAGATCCAGGTCGTCCTACTAAATTTGGTTTCACTGAAAAAGAAATTGCATTAAAAATAGCACTTAATCTTGGTGAATTACTGGAAAAGGATATCTCAAATCAAGTCATATACACCAGAAAATCTGATGTTTTTTTAAAACTACGAGAAAGAGCAAAAATCGCAAATTCTGCGGATGCAGATCTATTTATTTCGATTCATTGCAATTCATTTCATGACCCTAAAGTTTTCGGAACAGAGACTTATGTTTTAGGACTACATGCTAACGAGAGAAATTTCAATATAGCTAAACAAGAAAACGAAGTCATCTTTTTAGAAAAAGACTTTGAAAATGAATACTCTGATTATGATATGAATTCTCCGGAAAACCTAATAGGTTTAACTTTAATGCAAGAAGATTACTTAGACCAAAGTATTTTGCTTGCGACAAATATTCAGAATAATTTTAAAAATAATTTAAAGCTTAAAAATAGAGGAGTTAAGCAGTCAGGTTTTTGGGTCCTTCATAATACCTATATGCCAAGTGTATTAATTGAAACAGGCTTTATTAGCAACCCTAAAGAGGGTAAGTATCTAAACTCTGTTAAGGCGCAAACAGACATTGCAAAAAACATTTACAAAGCTATTACGGACTACAAGGATGAACTAAATATTGGAAATTTGACTAATAGCTTAGAATACGTTAACTCAACTATTACTTACAAAGTTCAAATAGCTGCTAGTAAAAGCAAAATACAACTTAAATCATATAATTTTAAAGGTTTACGAAATCTTTCCAGATTAAAATCGGGTAAATTTTATAAATACTATTATAGTACTTCATCAAATCTAGATCTTATAACAAAGAAACGTGATTATGCTATATCCAAGGGTTTTGATAATGCATATGTTGTTGGTTTTGAAAATGGAATACAGATAAATTTAGAGGAACAGTAAATATTTAATATTTTAAAAAAATCTATTGAATTATTCATTAATTTAGATAAATATTAATAAACAATTTGAAAATAACAAAAGAAATAAAAACTGGATTACTAATGATCATTGGATTGTTAATGACAGTTTTTTCGTTTAATTATCTTAAAGGAATAAATCTTTTAGATAAATCAAGAACTTTTAGTGTAGTTTATGACAATGTAGAAGGTCTAACTCCTTCAAATCCAGTCACTATAAACGGTTATAAAATCGGTAAAGTTCAGAAGATTAATTTTAGTGATGATGGAACTAATAAACTTGAAATCATACTATTAATTGACAATGATGTAGAATTCTCTAAAAGCAGCAAGGCTGAGTTATATGAAACAGGTTTAATTGGAGGTAAAGCGATTGCTATTATCCCAAACTATGCAGACAAATCTGTTGCATTAGATGGAGATTATTTAATCGGTACAATTAAGCCGGGATTTACAGAACTTGTTAATCAACGATTATCTCCATTACAAGAAAAGCTAGAAAGTGCAATTCAAAATGCTGATGAAGTTATGTTAACGATTAATAGAGTTTTAGATGAAGACACTAAAAACTCGCTTCAAAAAAGTATTAGCAATTTTGAAAATATTTCAGTGACTCTAAACGAGGCAACTAAAAACATTAATTCGCTTATATCAGATAATTCAAGTTCAATTGATAAGACCCTGAAAAACATAGAACAAACTTCTGAAAAACTAAATGTAATAACAGAAAATATTTCTGAAGCTAATATTAAAGATTTAATAAAGAATATCAATATTACGGTTACTGATTTTAATTCAATAATAACTAAAGCAAATGATGGTGAAGGTAGTATTTCAAAATTCTTAGATAATGATGCTATTTTTAATAATTTAGAAAAGGCTACTTCAGAGCTAGAAATGTTAGTTAATGACATCAAATCTAACCCTGAAAGATATGTTCATTTTTCAATATTTGGTAAAAAATCTAAAAAGAATTAACTATAATATATGATACAGTATTTACCAAACATCATTTTTATTGGAGTTCTATTTTTTGGATTATATTTTTTTGCAAGAAATCTAAGTCGACTTTATAGAAATATTAATTTCGGAAAAAGTATTGATGTTCGAGGTGATAGGAAACAAAGGTTTCTAAACATGTGTAAGATAGCTTTAGGTCAGGGTAAACTAATTAAGCGCCCTGTTTCAGGAATGCTGCATGTTATAGTCTATGTAGGCTTTATAATCATTAATATAGAGCTTTTAGAGATTGTATTAGATGGTGTATTAGGTACACATAGGATCTTCTCAGATTACTTAGGGGAATTATACGGGTATTTAATTTCTACATTCGAACTACTGGCATTTTTAGTAGTTGTGGCAGTTACTATTTTTTGGCTCAGAAGAAATGTAATTAATATTAAAAGATTTTTTGGTGATAATATGAAGGGATGGCCAAAGAATGATGCTAATATTATTCTTTATTTTGAAATAGTATTAATGGCTTTGTTTATTACTATGAATGCTACAGACACAAATTTTCAAGCAATGAATTCTGGAAATTTAATTAGTGGTTATGTAGCAATTCTGTTTGATGGTTTTTCTAATGAATCTTTACATATTATAGAAAGAGCATGTTGGTGGGCTCACATTATAGGTATACTTATTTTTATGAATTATTTATATTTCTCTAAACATTTACACATTTTATTAGCTTTTCCTAATACATATTTTGCAAAGATCAATAACCTTGGAGAAATTGATAATTTAAATTCTGTGACTAACGAAGTTAAATTAATGATGGATCCAGATATGGCATTTTCCAATGAAACTACAGAATCTGAAGAAATTGAAAAGTTTGGCGCTTCTGATGTTATGGATTTAAATAAATTACAATTATTAAACTCATACTCATGTACAGAATGCGGAAGGTGTACTAGTGTTTGTCCAGCTAATATTACAGGTAAAAAACTTTCTCCAAGGAAAATTATGATGGATACGAGAGATCGCATTGAAGAGGTAGGGAGAAATTTAGATTTAAATAATGGGGTTTTTGTAGATGATGAAAAATCTCTACTTAACGATTACATAACTAAAGAGGAATTATGGGCTTGTACATCATGCAATGCTTGTGTTCAGGAATGCCCCATAAGCATAGATCCTTTATCTATTATATTAGATATGAGAAGGTATTTAGTGATGGAAGAATCTTCAGCTCCTTTAGAGTTGAATAACATGATGTCTAATATCGAGAACAATGGAGCTCCTTGGCCTTATAATCAAATGGATAGATTAAACTGGAAAGAATAAATTAAATATATATAAGCAGAATGAAAAGAGAAGATATAGATAAAATACTTCATGATAAAGTTGAAGCCGGTGAAAAGGTCAGTCCAATTTTACCGAAGGGTATAAAAAACTATTTAATTGATATTGACGGTACGATTACTGATGATATACCTAATGAAGAACCTGAAAGAATGGCAACTTGCGAGCCATTTTATGATGCTCTAGAGACTTGTAACAAATGGTATAATGATGGGCATATGATATGCTTTTTTACTTCTAGAATTGAAGAAAATAGAGATGTTACCGAAAAGTGGTTAAACAAGCACGGTTTTAAGTATCACTCCTTATTAATGGGGAAACCCAGGGGAGGAAACTACCATTGGATAGATAATCACTTAGTCAGAGCTACAAGATATAAAGGTAAGTTTACAGATTTAGTAGAAAAGAAAGTTAAAGTTCAAGTTTTTGATGACGAAATATAATTAAGATGGGAAATAATTTAGAGGTTAAAACTATGGCCGAATACGCGGCAGAAGGAAAACAACCAGAAGTTTTGTTCTGGGTTGGTTGTGCGGGTAGTTTTGATGATAGAGCTAAAAAAATCACGAAAGCTTTTGTTAAAATATTAAATTCAATAAATATTGAGTTTGCAGTTTTAGGAACAGAAGAGTCATGCACTGGTGACCCTGCTAAAAGATCTGGAAATGAATTTTTATTTCAGATGCAAGCAATGACAAATATTGAAGTTCTAAATTCATATAGTATTAAAACTATTGTTACTACTTGTCCACATTGCTTTAACACTATAAAAAATGAGTACCCATCTTTGGGTGGTGATTATAAGGTATTACATCACACACAGTTTTTAAATAATTTATTAAAAGAAGGTCGATTAAAAATTGAAGGTGGAGAGTATAAAGGTAAGAAGATAACATATCATGATCCTTGCTATCTTGGCAGGGCTAATAATGAGTATAATGCACCTAGGGAATTAATAAAAAAATTAGAGTTGGAGCTAATAGAAATGAAAAGGTGTAAATCTAATGGTTTGTGTTGTGGGGCAGGTGGTGCCCAAATGTTCAAAGATGCTGAAAAGGGAAATAAAGAAATAAACATTGAAAGAACAGAAGAAGCATTAGATACTAAAACTACTATTATTGCAGCTGGGTGTCCATTTTGTAATACAATGATTAGTGATGGTGTTAAGGCAAAAGAAAAAGAAAATGATGTTAAAGTTCTAGACATCGTAGAATTAATAGTAACCGCTCAAGATTTGTAAGATATGATTGTTGATTTTGATGTAATAAGTGAAGAATCTAGAATATGGATATATCAATCAAATAGAACTCTATCTCCGGCAGAGATTATCGAAATTGAAGCTAAAATTAAAGATTTTTTAATTTCTTGGACTGCTCACGGAAGTGATCTTCAAGCTAGTTTTTTAATAAAGTACAACAGGTTCATCGTAATTTCATTAAATGAATCATTTAACATAGCCACAGGGTGCTCGATAGATTCCTCTGTAAGATTCATTCAGGAACTTGAAAAGCTGTACGATGTTAGTTTGTTAGACAAAATGAATGTCTCTTATAGACATGGTGAGTTTATAGCTTACAAACCACTGATTGAATTCAAGAAAATGATTAAAAACAGGTCAATTTCAAAAAAAACTATAGTCTTTAACAACTTAATTAATAGCAAGTCAGAGTTTTTAAATAATTGGGAAGTGCCAATAGAAGAAAGTTGGCATAATAGATTCTTTTAACCTAATCCTAAAGTTAATTATGAAAATAAGATACATTCTTATTTTATCACTTTTATTTAGTCAAGTTAATGGGCAAACATTATCTGACCCACTTTTAGTTGTTGGTGATGAGTACCAAGAAAAATGGGTTGATAGTGTGTATTCTTCTATGAATTTAGTTCAAAAGGTAGGACAGTTATTTGTTGTTCAAGCCTTTTCTAACAGGGGCATTAGTCACAGTGAAAAAATTTCAAATGAAATAATTAATAATGCAATTGGAGGACTTATTTTTTCAAATGGTTCTCCAAAAAAACAAATTAATTTAACTAACGCTTATCAAGATATATCTAATATCCCTCTGTTAATAGGCATGGATGCAGAGTGGGGGCTAAGTATGCGTTTAGATTCAACCTTTTCTTTTCCATGGAATATGACATTGGGTGCTATAAAAGATGATATGCTTATTAAGCAAGTTGGTAGTAGAATTGCAGCTCATTGCAAAAGAATAGGGGTAAACTTCAATTTCGCACCTGTTGTTGATATAAATACAAATCCTAACAACCCTATTATAGGTAATAGGTCGTTTGGTGAGAGTGTAGAAAATGTTTCATTGAAATCATTAAATTTCATGAAAGGTCAAGAAGAAATGAATGTTTTATCTAGCGCAAAACATTTTCCTGGACATGGAGATACAAGTACAGATTCACATAAAACTTTACCGATTATTAAACATAAAAAGGAAAGGATTTTAAATGTAGAGTTAAAACCTTTTAAGAATTTAATTAATAACGGCTTAGAGAGTGTTATGATTGCACATTTAGAAGTACCAAGCCTAGAAAAAACAATCGGTCTTCCATCAACTTTGTCATATTCAATAGTCACAGAACTTTTAAAAAATGATTTAGGTTTTAAAGGTTTAATTATTACAGATGCATTAGAAATGAAAGGGCTTTCTAGCTTTAAATCAAAAGGTAATTTAGATATGTTAGCGTTTAAAGCAGGAAATGATGTTTTGTTAATGTCAGAAAATGTTTCTGATGGAATTATTTCCATTATTGATGAATACAATAATGGATCTATAAGTGAAAAAAGACTTTCTCACTCTGTAAAAAAAATATTAAAAGCTAAGTATAAAGTTGGGTTAAATAAGAGTTCAGTTATTTCAACAATTAATCTAGATAATGATTTAAACAACATTTCGGATAAAATATTAAATGAACAGTTAGTAGAACAATCACTTACTGTAGTGAAAAATAAAGAAAATATAATTCCAATTACGAACTTAAAAAAGAAGATTGGTTATTTAAGTTTTGGAAATGACTCTGGAGAGTATTTTTTCTCGTATTTAAATAAGTATTCAAAAGTTGATGAGCTTATAAACGTAAACCTTGAAAACTCTTATAACATTATATCTGAATACAACACTATTATAATTGGAGTTCATGCTAATAGTAAGACACCATGGAAGAGTTATAAAATAAATAAAAAAGAGATTAATTTAATTAACCATATAGCCAAAAAGGTCGATGTAATTATAAATGTATTTGGGAGTCCTTATACTTTAAAACCTTTTAAAAGTATAAGACCTATTAAAGGAGTTATAGTTTCATATCAAAATTCAAGAATATTTCAACAAAAATCTGCTCAACTTATATTTGGAGCATTAAATTCTAACGGAGCATTGCCTGTTAGTGTGGGCAAATTGTTCGATGTTGGAGATGGAATTAAAATAAAACAGATAAACAGACTTTCATATGGAACTCCTGAATCTGTTTCTATGAGTTCTATTAAATTAAGAAAGATTGACTCTTTGGCTAACATAGCAATTGACTCATTAATGACGCCTGGCTTACAGCTATTGATTGCTAAGGACGGCAGAGTTATTTACGATAAAAACTTTGGTTATTTAACTTATGATAAAAAAACAAAAGTAAAAAATAATACAATCTATGATTTAGCTTCATTAACTAAAATACTGGTTACATTACCGATAGTAATGAAGCTAGTTGAAACTGGCACTATTAACCTAGATACAAAGCTTAAAGAAATATTACCAAGTTATGTAGATTCAAATAAATCTAATATAACTATTAAAGAAATGTTGTCTCATTATTCAAATTTAAAATCTTGGATACCATTTTATAAATCAACTCTTGATAGTGTTACTAAAAAACCTAAAAATTTATATTATAATAGTGTTTACAGTAATAAACATAATATTAAAGTAACTGATAACTTATACTTATTATCTTCTTATAAAGACAGTATAAATAATTTAATTAAAAATAGTGAACTAAATAAAGAGAAATATAGATATAGTGATTTGCCATACTATATACTTAAAAAGTATATTGAAGATTATTATTCTAATGATTTGTCAAGTTTAATAAATTCACAATTATTTAATGAAATAGGATTGCCCAAAACATCTTATTATCCTAAAGAGATTACTTCAACTAACAATATAGCTCCAACAGAAATTGACAATTACTTTAGATTTGGAGAAATCAGAGGAACCGTTCATGATATGGGAGCAGCTATGCAAGGGGGTATTGGTGGACATGCAGGATTATTCAGTAACGCAAATGATGTTGCTAAGATTATGCAAATGTATTTACAAGATGGTCTATATGGAAATAAGGAATATTTCAATAAATCAACTATAGATTTATTTAATAAGTGTTACTATTGTGAAGATGACAATAGGCGAGGAGTTGGTTTCGATAAACCTCAAATAGAAGGAGATGGTCCAACATGTGGGTGCATTTCTATGCAGAGTTTTGGTCATTCAGGTTGGACAGGAACTTATACATGGGCTGATCCTGAAGAAAAAATAGTTTATGTTTTCTTGTCAAATAGATCTTATCCTGAATCTAAGGAAAACAAATTATTGAAATACAATATTAGAACGGACATTCAGAAACTGATTTATGAATCAATAATAAAATAAAGATTATGATTATAGGAATTGTATGCTATCCAACATATGGAGGAAGTGGAGTAGTAGCTACTGAGCTTGGTTTAGAGTTAAGTAAAAGAGGTCATGAAGTTCATTTTATAACTTATAATCAACCTGTTAAATTAAATTTATTTAATAATAACATTCATTATCATGAAGTGATTGTTCCTGATTACCCTTTATTCCACTATCAACCATATGAATTAGCCCTTTCTAGCAAGATTGTTGATATGGTTCAGTTACATAAAATTGAAATTCTTCATGTCCATTACGCTATACCTCATGCTTATGCGGCTTACATGTCAAAACAGATGCTAAAGACTAAAGGCATAGATTTACCTATAGTCACGACCTTACACGGAACAGATATAACATTAGTAGGTAGTCATCCTTATTACAAGGCTGCAGTAGAGTTTAGTATTAATAACTCTGATGCAGTGACCTCAGTTTCCGAAGACTTGAGAAGTGATACTATGAATTTGTTTAATATTGAGAAAAAAATAGAAGTAATACCAAACTTTGTAGATTTAGAAAAATACAATCATTTACATGAAAATTGTGAAAGAGGTATTTTAGCAAATGAAGACGAGAAAATAATTACTCACATCAGTAATTTTAGAAAAGTTAAGAGAATAGATGATATTATAAACTCATTTAACTTAATAAACAATAAAATTAACTCAAAATTAATATTACTAGGAGATGGTCCTGAGAGAATAAAGGCTGAAAAATTATGTGATGAATTAAATTTAAATGATAAGGTATTGTTTTTAGGTGCTTCTAATGAAACTGCAAAAATATTATGTCTCAGCGATATATTTATATTAGCGTCAACTACAGAAAGTTTTGGGTTAGTAGCCCTAGAAGCCATGGCTTCGTCTGTCCCTGTTGTATCTACTAATTCAGGTGGCCTTCCTGAGGTTAACTTAAATGGATTCTCTGGTTATCTTTCAGACGTAGGTGATATTAATCAGATGTCTAAAAATGCAATAAAAATTTTAAAAGATCCTGATAACTTGATTAAATTTAAAAAGAATGCAAAAATTCAAGCTAATAAGTTTGATGTACATAATATTGTACCTAGTTATGAGGACATATACAGAAGGACTTTAGCAATATAATAACCATTAAATATTTTTATTATGAAAAGAAAAGACTTTTTAAAAATTTCTGCTAGCGCTGCCATGTTTTTAGGCGTTTCCCCAAAAACCATGTCTTCTCAAGCTGATAATCTTGACTATTTAAATAATGATTATACTAATGATGGATCTTGTATAGATTTAAAACATGAACCAATTAGTAATGTTAAAATTGGTATAATTGGTTTAGGGAATAGAGGTAGTGTTTTGATTCAAATGTTTGATTATTTAATAAAAAATAATTTATCTAAAGTTGTTGCTTTATGTGATTTAGATGATAATAATATTGATAAAAACTTAAAGTATTTAAAAACAATTCAAGAACACACTCCAGACGTATACAGAGGTAGGGAAGATTCTTGGAAGGAATTAGTCAAAAGAGATGATATAGATTTAGTAATTGTCGCTACTCCATGGGATACTCACACAGAAATGTGTATTTACTCTATGCAGAATGATAAGCATGTTGCGTGTGAAGTACCAATAGCTAATAATTTAGAAGATTGTTGGAAGATAATTGAAGTTGCAGAATCGACTAAAAAGCATTGTATGATGATGGAGAACTGTTGTTTTAACAATGAAGAGCTGTGGTTATTAAATATGATAGATAAGGGTGTTTTCGGCAGTGTTAATCATGCAGAAGGTGCTTATATTCATGATCTAAGAAAACACATGTTAGATGATGAATATTATCATAATCAATGGAGAGTAAAACATCATCAAAAAAGAAATGGAAATTTATACCCTACTCATGGTCTAGGACCAGTTTGTTCCTATATGGATATCGGTAGAGGAGATAACTTCAATCATTTAGTTTCTATGAGTTCAAGAGAAGAGTCGTTAAGTATTGCTGCGGAATCAATAAAGAGCGATTTTCAAAATTTCTCTTGTGGTGATATGAATACTACTTTGATTAAAACTAATATGGGTAAAACAATCAAACTTCAATTTGATGTTCATACAGGTAGACCTTATACAAGATTAAATAATGTAAACGGAACAAAAGCTACCCATCAAGGATATCCATCAAAATTATTCATCAATAATCCTGAGTTACAGTGGGGTCACAGTTGGTTAAATCAAGACGAGTACAAGAAATATAGAGATTTATACAATCACCCTCTTTGGGATAAAATGGAAAATGAAATATCTAAAAATCAGGTAGGCCACGGAGGTATGGATTTCGTTATGATATATAGAATTATAAGATGTTTAAATAAAGGGCTGCCACTTGATATAAATGTTTATGACAGTGTTATGTGGAGTTCAATAATACCTCTTTCAGAGATATCTGTACTTAATGAGAGTAAAACTATTAAAATCCCAGATTTTACAGCTGGAAAGTGGAAGACTTTGAGGAAATCTGAACTCTTGAGAGTTATTTAAAAAATGATTTTAATTAGGTATATACTATTTCCAGTTTTTAAATTTACTTGTTTTACCTATTCCTGGATTAAATCCATTTGTTGGGTCTAATTCTTTATAAAAATTCGAAAGCGAAGGTTTTGCAAAGTATTCATGGCCAACATTATGTTCAGCTGGATACTCAGCTCCTCTAGCATCAAAACTTTTTAATAGTTTCTCTTTCAACAGTTTAGTATCTACTCCTTTTTTAACTATATAATTTTGATGTAAAACATGACAGAATAAGTGGCCGTAATATAGTTTTAACTCTATCAAATCATCGATTTCTGGAGGTAATTTCTCAAACCAATCTTTTTCATTTCTTGGAAAAGCGATATCCATAGACATCATCTCTCCAGTCTTACTAGAGTTAATAGAATGATAACGATTTAATGCACTAGCCGCTACAAAACGATGCAAAATCGCTTTTTTAGCTTCTTTTTTAGTGCACTCAAAAAAACTTCCTTCATTTTTAGCAAAAAACTTATCGAAATATATTTTCGCTTCATCAATACCTTCGTCTGACATTTCTATTATCCAGTGGTGCTCATACTTATCTCTAAACTGCTCCATTCTTTTAGGTAAATGGTTGGGCCAAAAGTTACTTAGAAACTGCATTAGCCTATCAGAAAACTTATCAGGAAGGAATATGAATTTATTAGAAAGACGATCAACTTTTCGTTTTATTTCAAACAACTTTGGAATAAAGCTTGGCCCCATTTTATCAATAGCAATAAAAGTATCTTTACTATATTTTTTTGCAGCATCATAACAGTCTCTATGTACGTACTCACCCGATGTTGGGAGGTGTTTAAACTTAGATAATATTTCTTTACGAATTTTACCTAACACATAAGAGCTATTAGTACCAACATAAAATACCTGTTGACGCTTTGGAATCGGATAAGTATCTAATCGTACAGCGAAGACAGCAATTTTACCCGCACACCCTGAAGCGCCATGTAAGCGTCGTCCATCAGCATTATATCTTGCAGGTGTAGAAGCTTCAACATCTCGTACACGTTCTTGATACTCGTTATCAGAGGCTAATTTATCTGAAAAAAGTATATTGTCTTTATTGTAATTATGCGTTTGTAAATTAGTTAAAATCTCAGTAGGTGAATTCCCTAGATCAATACCTATATCATTTACTAATACTAAATCACCGTTTGTATTTATCTGTGCATAAATTGAAAGTTCTGTGTACGCTGGGCCTCTTTTTACAAGTGCTCCACCTGAATTATTACATACACCTCCAACTATTGAAGCACCTATACAAGATGAACCTATAACTGAATGTGGCTCTCTTCCATAAGGAGCTAACTTGTTTTCTAGTCCAAATAAAGTACTTCCTGAAAATCCAATAATTTGTTTGCCTTCATTTATAATTTGTATACTATTTACACGCATTGTATTAATAATAACAATAGGTCGATCGTAATCATTACCATCAGGTGTAGATCCCCCAGTTAGACCTGTATTAGCAGCTTGCATAATAACTATAACATCAGCACTTACACAAAGCTGAAGAATTTTCCAAATCTCAAGTAAAGTTGCTGGCTTAGCTACCGCTAGTGCCTCTCCTGATCCATACCTCCAACCATTACAATAATGTTCTTTACTCCACTCTGTAGTAAGAATATACTTGTCTCCTGTAACAGATTTTAAATCACTAATAAAATCACTTTCAAAACTCATTTAAACATCTATAAAACACTGGTTCATATTCAATTAAAGTAATATTCTAAAATTAAATATAATTTAATATATTATTGCATTATTTTCTGTTTTAATTTTAATAATCTATTTTTACTTTTTAATCTGAAATTTATGTCAGCTAACACATTTGGAAACATATTTAAACTAACCTCATTTGGAGAGTCTCATGGACTTGCATTAGGTGGTGTTATTGATGGTTGTCCAGCCGGATTAAAAATTGATTTTGATAAAATAAACTACGAATTACAAAGAAGAAAACCTGGTCAATCAAAAATTGTTACACAAAGAAAAGAAGATGACGAAGTAGAATTTTTATCTGGAATTTTTGAAGGAATAACTACTGGTACTCCAATTGGATTTGTTATTAAAAACTCCAATCAAAAATCAAAAGATTATGATCATATAAAAAATGTATTTAGACCTAGTCACGCTGACTTTACTTATGAAAAAAAGTATGGATTAAGAGACTATAGAGGTGGAGGTAGAAGTTCTGCTAGAGAAACTGTTTGTAGAGTTGTAGCTGGCGCTGTAGCAAAGCAATTAATCAATGATATTAAAATCACTGCTTATACTTCATCTGTTGGTGATATTAAACTCAATAAGGATTATTCTGATTTAGATTTAAATAATGTAGAAAACAATTCTATTAGATGTCCAGATGAACCTACAGCAATTCGTATGATTGAGAAGATTAAGGACATAAAAAAAAATGGAGATACTATAGGTGGTGTTATAACATGTGTAATTAAAAATGTACCTGTAGGTCTTGGTGAACCAGTTTTTAATAAGTTGCACTCAGAACTTGGAAGAGCTATGTTAACTATTAATGCTGTAAAAGGATTCGAGTTCGGTAGTGGTTTTAAAGGAACATTATTAAAAGGTAGTGAACATAACGATTTATTTAATGAAGATAATACTACTTCTACAAATAACTCTGGTGGTATTCAAGGAGGTATAAGTAACGGTATGGATATCTATTTTAATATTGCTTTTAAACCTGTAGCAACTATTATGCAAAAACAGACTACAATTAATACAGATAATAAAGAGATAACCATGATGGGTAAAGGGAGGCATGATCCTTGTGTTTTGCCAAGAGCAATTCCTATTGTTGAGTCCATGGCTGCATTAGTTATTGCAGATTATATGCTTTTCTCTAGATTAAATAAATTATAAATATGAAAAAAATGGCTTTACATTGGAAGATTTTAATTGGAATGGTTTCAGGTGTTTTATTTGGTGTATTAATGCTCAATATTAACGGGGGGGATTTATTCGTCAATAATTGGGTTAAACCCCTAGGGACTATTTTTGTAAAGCTTTTAAAATTGATTGCTATTCCTTTAATCTTAGCTTCTTTAATAAAAGGCATTTCTGATCTTAAGGATATATCAAAGTTTAAAACAATTGGTTCCAAAACAATTATTACATATGTCGTAACAACAGTTGTTGCAATATCAATTGGACTAATCTTAGTAAATGTAATTAACCCTGGTTCAGGCATTTCTAGTGAAACTGTAGAAAGATTAACAGCTACATATTCTGAAAGTAGTGGAGTTCAATCAAAATTGGCTGAAGCTAATAATCAAATTCAAAGTAGTCCTTTGCAATTTTTAGTAGATACTGTTCCAGATAATGCATTTAAAGCAATGTCTAATAATTCATTAATGTTACAGGTGATATTTTTCACTATATTTTTAGGGATTAGCATGCTTTTGATTGGAGAAGAAAAATCAAAACCTCTTAAATCATTTTTCGATTCACTAAACTATGTTGTATTAAAGATGGTTGATTTAATTATGAAGACAGCTCCTTATGCTGTGTTTGCACTACTTGCTAGTGTAATAACTTCTTCTAATGATCCAGATCTTTTATTAGCACTACTAAAGTATAGTGGAGTTGTATGTCTAGGTCTATTTATTATGATACTCTTTTATTGCACAGTAGTCTACTTTTTCACTAATTCTAATCCTTTAGTTTTCTTAAAAAAAATTAGTCCTGCGCAGCTTTTAGCTTTTTCAACTAGTAGTAGTGCTGCAACCTTACCATTAACAATGGATAGAGTTGAAAATCATATTGGTGTTGATAAGGAAGTTTCTAGTTTTGTCCTTCCTGTTGGAGCTACAATTAATATGGACGGAACAAGCTTATATCAAGCTGTTGCAGCTGTATTTATAGCACAAGCTTTAGAATTTGATTTAACTCTAGCAGATCAACTGACAATTGTATTAACGGCCTTACTTGCTTCCATAGGAAGCGCAGCAGTTCCAGGTGCTGGTATGGTAATGCTTGTAATAGTTTTAGAATCAATTGGTTTTCCATCAGACAAACTAGCCATAGGTTTAGCTTTAATTTTTGCTGTAGATAGACCATTAGATATGTGTAGGACAGTTGTTAATGTTACAGGTGATGCTGCTGTATCTATGATAGTAGGACGCTCTGTTGGTAAGTTTAAAGGAATCAAATAACTTTATATTGCTTTCTACTTTAAATCAAGACTGGAAAATTATTTTACAAAATGAATTAGATAAACCTTATTTTAAAGATTTATGTAATAAAGTTAAAGACGAGTACTCGAAACATTCATGTTATCCAGCTATTGAAAATATTTTTGATTCGTTAAATTTTTGTTCTTTTTCTAAACTAAAGGTTGTGATAATAGGGCAGGATCCTTACCATCAACCTAATCAAGCTAATGGTTTATCTTTTTCAATTACTAAGGGTGTTAAAATACCTCCTTCGTTACAAAATATTTTTAAAGAATTAAATACAGATATAAATAAACCTATTCCTGAGAGTGGAGATTTAACCTATTTATCTAATCAAGGAGTATTATTGCTAAACTCCTGCTTATCGGTAAGGGATAGCTCAGCAGGTAGTCACTATAACATTGGCTGGGAAACATTCACTGATAGTATTATATCCTATATTTCTAAAAATAAAAAGGATGTGGTTTTTTTACTTTGGGGTAATAAATCAATTATAAAATCTAAACTAATAGATAGTAGTAGACATTTACTTTTAACCTCCGGTCATCCATCTCCACTTAGTGCAAATAGAGGATACTGGTTTGGAAATAAACATTTTAGTAAGACTAATAATTATTTAGCTGAGAAAAAAAAAGGAAAAATAAATTGGTAGTTTTTTATTTTTTTAAAGAAATTGGATTAACAGATTCTGTTGTTATGTAAGCTTTAGGGTTGTTTTTATTTATAATTTTCATTACTTTTTTTAAATCTTTTCTTTTGACAATACACCAGTAAATTTTAACTGCTCCATCTCTACCTTCTCCATTAATAACAGTTACAGCATATCCATTATCTCTTAACACATTAGCTAAATCATTAGACTCAATTGGTGTAAACACCTTTATTACCATACTACCAACACCAATTACACCTTCTAAATATGAGCCAAGAATAGTACCCGCAGCAAACCCTGCAGCATAACCAGCAATTAATACAGGATCAGCAACATTTTGTATCACTTTTGAAACAGCAATAATCCATATAGCAGACTCCACTAAACCAATTAAAGCAGCATGATATGGTTTATTCCTTGAAACAAGCAATGCTCTTAAGGTACCTAAACTCTGATCTGCTAGTCTAAGTATAAAAATAAAAAGAGTAGAAATTATAAGTTCGATAAGCTATTTAATGTTAAAAGGATTAATTTATTTATTGTTTCATTAGGTTTTTCACTGTAAGTACCATTTTCTCTATTTGCTAATATTGCATTTAATGATATCGCTTCATGACCTAATATCTTTGACATACCGTAGATAATTGCTGTTTCCATTTCTAAATTAGTTACCCTATCATTGATAAATTGAATTTTATTAAGTTCTTCAATAAAATTATCATTAGAAGATTGTATTCTGATTGATCTACCCTGACTACCGTAAAAGCCATTGCAAGTTACTGTAACTCCGCTAAAATCAGCTATACCTTTTAATTTCCCCATTAAGTAATCAGAACAATCAAAGCATAAAGGCAAAAGTTTATTGTTATTGACTTTATAATTTTCTAAAAATTTATTTACAGGGATATACGTAAGCTCTTGGCTAATTTTGTAATTATTAAGAAAACCATCTATATCAATTGCTTTAGAGCTAATTAGCAATGAGTCTATGGGGATATCAGCCTGTATTGAACCAGAAGTGCCAATTCTTATTAAATTTAACTTAGTCAGTGAAGGTTTAACATTTCTTGTATTAAAATCTATATTAACTAAGGTATCTAATTCATTTAATACTATATCTATATTACCTGAGCCAATTCCAGTGGACAAAACAGAAAGTCTCGTATTTTTATAAATACCAGTAACAGTTTTAAACTCTCTATTTTGGACAGTAAATTCAATTGAGCTAAAATACTGAGTAATCAAATCTACTCTTGCTGGATCTCCAACTAGAATAATTGTGTTAGATATATTTCCAGGCTTTAACTTCAAATGGTATACACTACCATCTTCATTAAATATTAACTCGGATTCTTTTTGCTTTAACATATTTTAATTTTACCCTCCAACTCTCTTTGTTTCAAAGCCTTTAGAATTTAATATTTTCATGATTTTATCCCTGTAGTCACCTTGAATTATAATGTAATTTTCTTTTACTGTACCACCAACACTTAAAGATTTTTTTAAATCTTTAGCAATAGTCTTTATTTCACTATTATTAATCTTGAAGTTTTCTAAAATAGTAATCGGCTTACCTTTTCTTTTTTCATACTTACATATAATGGGCTCCTCTTGAGATTTTTTAATTTCATCAGTAGAATAACTAGTTTCAGTTAACTTATGCTCTGGAAAAAGGTTTTTTAATTGATCTTGTAAATCCATTACTTTTTTAGCATACCTAGTTCTACTAATCTTTCATTTAAAAAATCTCCTGCTTTTATATCCTCAAATGATTTAGGATTACTCTCGTCTATACAAGATTCAAGAACATCTAACTTCATATCACTTATTGGGTGCATGAAAAACGGAATAGAATATCTGGATTTTTTCATTAACTCTTTAGAGGGGTTAACAACACGATGTACGGTAGATTTTAATTTATTATTAGTGTGTCTTGAGAGCATGTCCCCAACGTTTATCATTAATTGATCTTCTGATGCAATAGCATCAATCCACTCACCCTTATTGTTCTTTACCTGTAAGCCTCTTCCTTGAGCTCCCATTAATAAAGTGATTAGGTTTATATCCCCATGAGCTGCAGCTCTAACTGCATCTTTAGGTTTGTCTAAAATAGGAGGGTAGTGAATTGGTCTTAATATAGAATTACCATTAGTAAGATATTGATCAAAATAAAACTCGTCTAACTTTAGGTATAATGCTAAAGCTCTAAGTACATATTTAGCAGTTTTTTCTAGTAGCTTATAGGTTTGTTTACCCACTATATTAAATTCATTATTCTCGGAAATTTCAACATTCAAAGGGTATTCTTTTAAAAGTTTATCATCTCCTTCTACATATTGACCAAAATGCCAAAACTCTTTTAAATCTCCATGTTTACTTCCTTTAGCCGATTCTTTTCCAAAGGAAACATAGCCTCTTTGTCCTGAAATACCAGGTATTTCATATTTATTTTTAGTATGCTGTGGTAAATCAAAAAAGGCTTTAATTTCTTTATATAATTTCTCATTGAATTCAGAATTAAGGAAATGTCCATTTAAGGCAACAAAACCAATTTCCTCAAAAGCTTTACCTATAGATTGAACAAATTCATTTTTTTTATTTAGGTCTTCAGAAAGAAAATCTGTAAGATCTACACTGGGAATTCTATTTGTATCCATATAATTGAAATTTAAAATATAACTATTTTGTAATAGTTAATAAAGTTAATAAAGTTAATTAAAAATTAGGCTTATTAGAATTTTATATTTTATATTTTTATTGAAAATTTATATATTTTATGTTGTTTAAAACAGGTGGTATTAAAACATTAAAATTAGTTGAGTTATATACCGCTATGATGAAATCTAGGCTTATTGAAGAAAAAATGTTAATTCTTCTTAGACAAGGAAAAATATCCAAGTGGTTTTCTGGAATTGGTCAAGAAGCTATTTCAATAGGAGTAACAAATGCTTTAAATGATGACGAGTATATATTGCCAATGCACCGTAATTTAGGTGTATTTACTTCCAGGAATATACCTTTGTCAAAATTATTTAGTCAATGGCAGGGTAAAGCTTCCGGATTCACAAAAGGTAGAGACCGATCTTTTCATTTTGGAACAAAAGAATTTCATATAGTTGGGATGATATCTCATTTAGGTCCTCAAATGGGTGTTGCTGATGGTATTGCATTACATCAACTAATTAATAAAGAAAATAAAGTTACAGCTGTTTTTACAGGTGATGGCGGTACTAGTGAGGGAGATTTTCATGAGGCTTTAAATGTTGCTTCAGTATGGAATCTACCTGTACTTTTTTGTATTGAAAATAACGGCTATGGTTTATCCACTGCAACCGATGAGCAGTACAATTGCGTCAATCTAGCCGATAGAGGAGTAGGTTATGGGATGGAATCTCACATAATTGATGGTAATAACATCACTGAAGTATATGCTAAAATATCAGAAATATCTGCAGATATTAGAAAAAAACCAAGACCTGTTTTAATAGAATTTAAAACTTTTAGAATTAGAGGTCATGAAGAAGCTAGTGGGGTAAAGTATGTTCCTAAAGATCTCATTGATACATGGGCTAAAAAAGATCCTATTGCTAACTTTGAAAGTTTTCTTCTTGAAAATGAGTTAATTAACGAGAGTGATATTAAATCCATAAAAGAAATATTAAACAAAGAGATTAACGATAATTTAGAAATCGCATACAATGAAGATTATCCAATTGCAAATGTGGAATTTGAATTATCAGATGTTTTCAAAAAGTTTGATTTTAATCATATATCTCCCTCAGAAGAAACTAAACATATACGATTAGTAGACGCTATTTCAGAAGGCTTAGATGAAGCAATGAAAAAGAATGACTCACTGGTTATAATGGGGCAAGATATTGCAGAATATGGCGGTGTTTTTAAAATTACAGAAGGCTTTGTTGAAAAGTATGGTAAACATAGAGTAAGAAACACTCCTATATGCGAATCTTCTATAATTGAAGTAGCAATGGGTTTATCTATTTGTAATACAAAATCTGTAGTAGAGTTACAGTTTGGAGATTTTATAACTTCAGGTTTTAACCCTGTAGTTAATTATCTCGCTAAATCTTATTATAGATGGGGGCAAAACGCAGATGTTGTATTAAGAATGCCTTGTGGAGCAGGAGTAGGAGCAGGTCCTTTTCATTCTCAAACAAATGAAGCTTGGTTTACTAAAACACCAGGTTTAAAGGTTGTTTACCCAGCTTTTCCAGCAGATGCAAAAGGTCTATTAACAGCATCTGTAGAAGATCCAAACCCTGTTTTATTTTTTGAGCATAAAGCATTGTATAGAAGTATTCGACAAGATGTGCCTGTCGGTTATTACAATATACCTATTGGAAAGGCTTGTAGTTTAATGACGGGTAGTGATTTAACTATAATTACCTATGGAGCAGCTGTACACAAAGCTTTAGAGGTAGTAAAAACTAGAGATACATATTCTTTTGATTTAATTGATCTAAGAACTTTGTGCCCTTTAGATAAAGATGCTATAATTAATTCAGTTAAAAAGACTGGAAAAGCCATTATACTACAAGAAGACTCCATGTTTGGAGGTTTAGCTTCTGAAATCTCTTCAATTATAATGGAGAATTGCTTTGAATACTTGGATGCTCCTGTTATAAGAGTAGCCAGTTTAGATACTCCAATACCATTTGAAAAAAGTTTAGAAGATCAATACTTACCTTATGACAGGTTTGAAATTGAGTTAGATAAACTACTCAATTATTAATAAATTTTATGCTACAAGATAAACAGATCCTCATAGACTTAGCTAAAATGAAAATGCCTTATGGAAAATATATTGGTAGATATTTAATAGATCTACCTGAGCATTATATAGTTTGGTACAAAAACAAAGGTTTTCCAGCTGGAAAAATAGGAAAGCAATTAGAGTTAGTCTACGAATTACAGTTAAATGGTTTAGAAGATATAGTGAGAGAAGTTAGGAGAAGGTATTAATATTAAATTAAAAAAAAACATAAATGGATTCATTACTATTAGGTGTAGAATTGACTGAGTGGGTAGGTTATTTAGCAATGACAGTTTTACTTATCTCATTTATGATGAAAAACGTTATTAAACTTAGAATAATCAACAGCGTTGGTTGTTTGTTTTTTGTAATCTATGGTGTAATGATTTCTCAATACCCCATTGTCATAACTAACCTTGCTATTATATTAATTAACCTATATTATTTACTTTTAAAAAAAGACTAATATTTTTAAATTAATTATAGACTTTGAAGTTGATTTGAAATCAGAGAAACCTCATCTAAAACTCTAAGTAAATTTCCTGACCATAATTTTTCTATTTCTAACTCAGTATAATCTCTTTTGACTAATTCTAAAGTCACATTAAATGTTTCTGAAGCATCACTCCATCCTTCAACTCCGCCACCTCCGTCAAAATCACTACTTATACCAACATGGTTAATCCCCATTGAATTAACTAAATAATCAATATGATCAACAAAATCCGACACATCAACTTTTTCTACACTGTTTGCTTTAGACTTTTCAGAATTTAAGTACGATTTAAAAGCAACAGTTTGAACTACTCCACCATTTTCTTTAATCCATCCTAGCTGATCGTCATCTAAATTTCTACTATGATCACATAATGTTCTTGCAGATGAATGCGAGGCAATAACTGGTGCCTTACTTAAACTTATCATCTGTCTAATAGCTTCTTTGGATGGATGAGAAATATCAATCATTATTCCTAGGCGATTCATTTCTTTAATCACTTCAACGCCTAGCTCACTAAGTCCGTTGTGTAAATATACATCATCAGTCTCCCCAGTATTACTATCACTTAATTGACTGTGTCCATTATGAGCTAATGACATATAGCGTGCTCCCATATTATAAAATTTTTCTACATTTTTAATATCCATTCCAATTGGGTAGCCATTTTCAATACCAATCATAGCTACCTTTTTACCACTACTATGTATTTTTTTAACATCTGCTGAAGTAAGTGCTAATCCAATTCTTTCAGGTGCATAAGAATTGACTAAATTATGAATAGCCTCAAATTTAGATATTGCATTGTTATAAGCAATTTCATATCCCTTATCAGTTAAGTCTCCTTGACCCGTATATACTACAAACCAAGCTACATCTAATCCGCCAGATTCCATTTTTGGAATATTACACTGTGTGTTTAAATTTTGAGAATAATTAATAGAGTCTGTGAAATTTTTAACATTTATATCACAGTGAGTATCTAGAGTTATAATATTGTCATGTATTGTTTTTGCTTTCTCTAAAAGATGGTTGTTGTCATTTTTAACTTTTAATAGATAAATAACTGTAATAACAGCAATTAAAATAGCAGCTTTGATATAAGTGTTCATAAGTAAGTGTTTAACTATAAAAATATAAAATAAATAATGTTTTATAGTTGAAAAACTAACTAAAGTTGGTATTTTTGCCCACCAACATTTTCCAAATGATAATTACCCTAAACGAGAAAGAAGAAAGAAAAGCTGATAAAAGTCTTTATAGTTATCAGAAAGGAGCGATAGACAAAATTTTTGACAGTTTTGAAAACTCTAGGGAAGATTATCACTTATTATATCAATTACCAACTGGTGGGGGTAAAACAGTTATTTTCTCAGAAATTGTTAGACAATACCTTTCTAATCATGACAAAAAAGTATTAGTCATGACTCATAGAATAGAGTTGTGTAAACAAACATCAAAAGTGTTATCTGAATTTGGAGTAGATAATAAAATTATTGACAGTAAAGCTAATTTGGAAGATCAGTCTAAGTATTCATGCTTTGTTGCTATGGTCGAGACCTTAAATAATAGGTTAAATGATGGTAAGCTGGATATTTCTGGAATTGGACTTGTTATAATTGATGAAGCACATTACAATTCATTCACTAAGCTATTTAAATTCTTTAGTAATTCATTTATACTAGGAGTTACAGCAACTCCCTTAAGTTCAAATATTGAGCTGCCAATGACAGACAACTATGACGAGCTGATAGTAGGGGAGTCCATTCAAGATTTAATAAAAAACGAATTTTTAGCAAATGCTAATATGTACTCATTTAATGTAGGGCTAACCTCATTAATTATTGGTGCAAATGGTGATTATACTGTGAAATCATCCGAGGATCTGTATACTAATAATGATATGCTCTCTAAGTTACTTGTATCCTATGAAGAAAAATGTAAAGGTTTAAAGACCTTAATTTTTAATAATGGTATAAACACATCTCTAATTGTTTATGACATGTTTAAAACAGCTGGTTATGATGTAGCTCATTTGGACAATACTGCATCTAAAAAAGAAAGAGCTAGAATTTTAAATTGGTTTAAAGTTACTCCTGGAGCTATTCTAACTTCAGTTAGTATACTAACCACTGGTTTTGATGAACCAACTGTTGAATCAATAATACTAAATAGAGCAACTAAATCTCTAACATTATATTATCAAATGATCGGTAGGGGTTCAAGGATATTAAAAAACAAATCACATTTTAATGTAATTGACCTAGGAAATAATTTCCATAGATTTGGTGAATGGGGAATTGATCTAGATTGGCAAAGGATCTTTAAATCACCAAATTATTACCTTGATAGTATTATTACGGATGAAGAAATAGAAAGTAACTTTAGGTATGAAATGCCAGAAGAACTAAGATTGGAGTTTTCAAACTCAAAAGAGGTTTACTTTGATGTTAATAAAACTTATGTAGAGTCTATTAGAAAAGGGGAGTCCTCTAAAGTAGTTTTAGAAAGATCAATAAATCAGCATGCTAAGATATGTATTGAAAATAGTGAAGATATTTTTGATGCATTAATTTTATCTAAAAAATTGAATGATGATATAGATTTCAGGATAAATAGGTACTCTAAATGTATAAGTAAGAGTACACATAACTTTTTAGACTGGTTAACTGATGATTATAAAAAAAGATTGAGATCTTACTTAAGAGAGAATTTTGATAAAATTAAAGAGACTGTTTCAGTTAGTTAATTTTAATTATATTTATTATAATATTTAATTGTATAATAAAGTTTTAAAGTAAAAAAATAACCCCACATATTAATATCTAAATTTTAAATTATGAATAACAAAAACATTAAAACATCCATACTAGCTTTTGTAATTGCTTTCTCTTTATCATCATGTGCAAACAAGAACGCCCCTAAGGTAATTGAAATTGCTACGACACCAGAAATACAACTTACAAGCGAAATAAAAAGTGATATAACTTTTGGAGTTCGAGGTAATTGTGGAATGTGTAAGTCTACTATAGAAACAGCAGCTATGTCTGTTGATGGTGTTGATAATGCTAGCTGGTCAACAGAATCTAAGTTAATTAATATAAATGTTAATTCAGATGTTAATGATGCTATGCTAAATGATATTCATGTTGCAATAGCTAAGTCTGGTTATGATACTGAACTAAGTTTAGCAGTTGTTGAAGATTATAATAAATTACCAATGTGTTGTAAATATGATAGAGAGATGATTATTTCTGTAAACAGTAATGATATCGCTCAATAGCTATATAACACAACTATTTTAACATACGTTAATTTGTCCTATAATTTATATTATGTAAAATAGGATTTATAATGTTACTGAACTAATAATATGAATGAACTATCTCGCCTATTGTATGATTACCTAATTAAAACTGGTATTAGTGATGAAAACGCATTAATGGTAAATATTTTTTTACTTAGTGTAATAAGTCTACTAGGATTGTTTGTCATAGATTATATAAGTAAAAAGATTATTAGAGTTGTATTTATAAATTTTGCTAGAAAATCAAAGTCTAAATTTGATGACATATTAATAACAAACAAAACACCAAAGTACATAGCTCACTTAATACCATTTTCTTTAAGTTTATCTATAATCCCTATTATATTTAATAAAATAGCAGCTACTTCTGATCTTCTTTTAAAACTTAATAAGGTCATACTAGTATTAGTGATTGTATATATATTAAGAAGTCTAATCTACACTGTTAGAGATTACTTCAAAACATTACCTAGACTCAAAGACAAGCCTATAGATAGCTATATACAGGTGATAATGATGTTTATTTGGGTAATTTCTATAATTAGTATACTCGCTCTAATAACTGGAAGAAGTTTCATGGAATTTATTACCACTATTGGTGCAGCCTCAGCCATAATTATTTTAGTATTTAAAGATACTATAATGGGCTTTGTAGCTAGTATTCAGGTTTCAGTAAATGATATGGTTAGGATTGGAGACTGGATTACTTTTCAAAAGTATGGTGCTGACGGAGATGTAATTGAAATTAATTTAGCTACAGTGAAAGTTCAAAACTTTGACCTAACTATTACTACTATTCCTACATATGCACTTATCTCG
>JAPKAF010000077.1 GCA_028825365.1 Flavobacteriaceae bacterium
ACTTTACTTCAGGGTATCAAAATGTCGCTGGTGATACCAGTGCAGATGTTGGAACTGGAGGGAGTGCTACTGCAATGGGTAAATACAATACTGCATCTGCCGACGCTTCAATGGCTCTAAATAGAGGGACTAGCGCTACAAATCAAGCAGCTACCTCAATGGGTCTAGGAACAACTGCAGATAATGTTGGAATGTTAGCAGTAGGTGTTAACAATGCTGCAGGTATTGGAGATCCTACTACAGATCAATACTATTATGCCGATGGAGAATATACTGGAGCTCCAATTGGGGTTGCTTTTGTTGTTGGTAATGGAGATGTTGATACTTCTAATGGTCTAGCTGGTGCAAATCCATCTAATGCCTTTGTGGTAAAATATGATGGTTCTGCTACTCTTTCAGGAGATTTAACAATTAATTCTGATGCAAGATTAAAGTCGAACATAATTACTCTAGGAAGTACATTATCTAAACTTCTTTTAATTGATGGAAAAAGCTACACAATGAAGACGAATGAATCCATTGTTAAAATTGGACTATTGGCTCAAGAAGTACAAAAAGTATTTCCTGAATTAGTTAAAACTTCAAACGATAAAGAAGAAACTCTTTCGGTAAATTATCAAGGAATGATTCCTGTATTACTTAATGCAATTAAAGAGCAACAAGTCCAAATTGATGAACTCAAGGCTTTAATAAATAACTAACAAAATAATTAATCTTTTTTTAAAATAATAACCTTTCTCAAAATTGAGAGAGGTTATTATTTTTTTATATAATAATCATCCTAATAATGAATAAAATAGTTGCTTTTACTTCACTGTTTCTTATCAGTTTAATTTGTAATGGACAAATTTATTTTAACACGCTTCCAAAAGAAAAACAGTTAATCGGCAGAGACTTATCTACTAATCAAGGAGTAATTGTAATATCTGGAGAAGTAAATAATGGGCCTTTTTATGATTTAGAGTATTACAACTGGAGAAGTGGTGAGCCAAATAACAGTCCTCCTCCAGAAGATGTGGCTGAAATGTATGGCAACAATACAATACTTCAAGGACAATGGAATGATGGATCAACAAACAATACAAATCCGTCTTATGTTGAATACGACTTAGAAGCTACAAGCTTAGGTGATTTCATCTATTTAGGACAATATGATGGCCATAGTTATTTTAAGAATTCTGATGATATAAGTTGGCAAGAAGCAAAATTAGCAGCAGAAAATTTAGGTGGATATCTTTCCTCCCACCAAACAATAGAGGAAAATAGTGCAGTGTCTTCAATGGGCGATTTCAAGGGATGGATTGGTTTATATCAAGACACCTCAGCTGCGAATTATAATGAGCCAGAAGGTGGATGGAAATGGGTTTCCCCTTCTGATGTAACCTCTACTTATAGTGAAATTTATGTAGAATTATATAAAAATAATACTCTTTTAGAAATATATAATCAAACATTAAGTTTTACAGGTGACAATGCATCCTTTAATTTTAATATTAATATTAATGCTGAGCTCGCAAAATATTCAGTAAAAATTTATGCTACAACTGAAGAAGGAACAAGCTTATCAAGAGAAATAAATGATATTGTTAGTGGAGATGTTTATATTGTTCAAGGTCAGTCAAATGCCGAAGCGCCTTCTTATAATGGTAGTTCAAATGAATATGAAGATGATTTTATAAGAGTTTATGCCAATGGAACAGCTAATTCAGAAGGAGCTTTAAATAATAATGAGTGGTATTATGGCCAAGGAGATGGAAATGCAAATTCTAATGGAAACACAGGTCAATGGGGATTAGTTCTAGCTAAAAAATTAGTTGACGAATTAAATATTCCTGTAGCAATATTTAATGGAGCTCATGGAGGACAAGCAATATCCTTTTTTCAAAGGCCTCAAGATTATCAATCTTCAACAAATTCAAATTATGGCAGACTTTATTATCGATTGAATAAAACAGGGCTCAAGCCTTTTGTTCGGGGGGTTTTGTGGTCACAAGGGGAAGCAGATTCTTTTACTGGTGGTCTAAGTACCCAAGTTTATAAAGTTGAGTTTGAAAACTTAGTTAGTTCTTGGCAGGAGGATTATCCAAATATTGAACAGTATTATATGTTTCAAACAAGAGACTGTGATTGTGGCACATCACAAGCTGGAAGAGTAAAAATTAAAGAAGCGCAAAGACAGTTAGCTGTAGATAATTCTAATATCTCTATTATGCCTACAACCGGCATGACTGTTCATTCTGATAATTGCCACTATCCATTTGTTAACGGCTATGAAAAGTTTGGAACAAGAATTTTTAAGCCAGTAATGAATGATATATATGAAGAAAGTTATAATGAGGAAATTAACGCCCCAATGATAACTAACATAACACTTTCTACAACAAATGGTTTTCAATTAGAAATTAGCACTAATGCGGTTTCACTAATGGTCAACTCTAGCGACGAAGAATCTCTTCTAAATAAAATTTCCAATGATTTTGTTTTAAGCGATGCAAATAATGCTTCTATAATAAGTTTTGAGATTGTTGGAAGTAGTTTGTTTCTTTCTCTTGACGCAGATCCTGGGAATAATGCTACAATCACACTTAACGGTTTATATGACGACCTAATAGATAATATAACTAATACCTCGGGTATTGAATTAGTTTGTTTTGGTAACTATTGTATTTCTGGAGATTGTAACCAAAGTCCCTCTGGAGTTTATAATGACGAGGATAAAAAATCTGCAGTTGTATTTCAAGAAAGTGATGGTGGTGTCGTAAACAACGGTAAAGCTTACCGATCTACTTTAAGTGGAGCTGCTAGAAATGGAAACGGAAACTCTAATGGTGCTTTTGCTAATCA
>JAPKAF010000078.1 GCA_028825365.1 Flavobacteriaceae bacterium
CTGTTCTGTTTTCAAATTTAAACTTAACTAATCACCAAAACCAGGCGGCGGTGGCGGAGAATCATCACTCAAGTCATCGCTATCACTATCACTATCAGATGCAGACATGGCCTGTGCCTGTTTTGGGTTTAGTATCATAAAAGTACCCATGGATATAAGTGCTCCATATTTCCCCATTTTTTTTATTGCTTCCTCTCTAGTTATACCAGAAGCAGTAATTTCTTCATTATTATTTTTTTCTTTTTTCATAATAAAGATTATTTAATAATTAGTTTTTTAGTTATTAAATTATTGCCTGATTGTAGTTTAATTACATATACCCCTGTAGCTATTCTTTCTGTAGAAATGGTCTGTGTATTAATGCTGTTATTAAGCTCTGTGGATAATATTTCTCTACCAAGTAAACTATATAGCTTAACATTGGTAATTCCTGATTGAACTGTTAATCCTTCTACAATAATAAAGTTATTTCTGTCTAACTTATATGCGTTTAAAAGATTGGTTTCAACTTCATTATCTATTGAAAAAGTAGTTTCAGTTAAATGAATAAAAAATCTACCAACTCCACTTAAATTATTTTCTGGTGTTAATTCAAAATCTAGTTCATTTAAAAGAGTCATTGTTCCTTGTGCATTATCTTCTAAATAAATATTTGTACCTGCATAAATATCAAAAGTATCGATGCTTATTCTAAAACTATTTCCTGATGCTCTATTTATTTCAAGAGGAATTACAACATCATTTACACTCTCTAACCCCATAGCATTGATAACTAATCCGACTCCTTCATCCTCCTCTACTAATCTTGACATTAAAGAAGCTCCTTGATTATAATTACCAGCATCATAACCAGGATCTAAGCCAAGAGAAAGTCCATCTGCAAAATAAAAACTAGTATAGTCTAATTCCGTATCTCCTTCATAGAGTTTAATAATTAATTCAAAAGTATCCTCTAAAATATCTCCAACAATTAAATCATCTCCACCTACAATAGTTCTCATACCTGTTGTAAAGGAAACATTATCGGTGCTTGTATTATCAGATGCTACCATAAATGCTTGCCCCGGAGCAAGGTTTAATGCGGAGCTAGTATTATTGTAAGCTGTATATCCTGACCCATCTGCATCATAACCATATATAGCTTCATAAGAATCGTGAAGTTTATCAGTATTCACTGTTAAAAAGTTATTTGAAGAGTCGGAATTATTATTTGCATGTATATAAGAAGGAAAGGGATTTGCAATTAAATTCCATCTTTTTCCAGCTCCTGAATTTGCAGCATCATTATCAATAATTGCTCTAGTTTGAGTAGTGGAGGCAGGAGCTCCAGTGAATTTTAAAATACCTGTTCCACCGCTAATAGAAGCCATTTGGTAGCCTTTCCCTTTATCAAAGTTACCTGCAGATCCAATAGTAGAAGTGGTATAGTTTGTCCAAGTATTGGTTGCATTATCATATGAACCGATAGCGAAAATATTACTACTAGTACCTAAAGTTGAAGAATTTGTAGAAATAAATGAGCTAATGGATTGCCCATCTACAGGTGAACCAATTAAATCCCATTCATTAGTACCAACAGAATTGACATATCTATTGTAAGTAATATTTCCAGTAACAGACCCACCAATTATAATCGATGAAAACTCATCTGAATCTGAGTTTAATGTAAAGTTTCCAGAGTTTGAGAAATTTCCACTCATTATGACAGAGCCTGTTTTTTCAACCGTAAAACTTTTACCTGAAGCAACTGTAATATTTTGTGCTTGTAATGTAAAAGATACTAGAGTTGTTAATAGGATTAACTTTCTCATAGTTTTTTATTTATCAGATATTAATTTTTCTACTAATTTTTCTAATCTTGAAATCTTATCGTCTTGTTCTTTAATTGCATTAATAAGCACAGGAACAAGCCCTTGATAGTTTACAGCCAACATCTCTTTATCATCGGTTGTAACGAGTTCTGGAAATACTTTTTGAATGTCTTGAGCCAATACGCCTATTTTTTGTTTGCCGTCTTTTTTCATTGTGTAACTCTTCCCATCAATTAGCAGTAGTTTGGCAAGAGTAGAACCTAGAGATACAATATTTGCTTTAAGCCTCGCATCTGATGATACCACAACATCTCCACCTATTGTCATATTTCCAGTGAAACTACCTTCTCCTGCGTAAACTTTAGCTCCAGAATCTTCTCCCATATAAACTGCGGTTACATCATCATTTCCAAGAACTACAGAATTATCTGCTTGCCCAGTAGCCTCATACCCAATAACTGTTTGATTAGTAGCATTATTAGCACTTGCCTCTGCTTTATAACCAAGTGCAGTATTATTAGCCCCTGAAGTGTTGGATTTTAGAGATCGATATCCAAATGCGGTGTTATTAGCCCCTGTATTATTGGATAAAGATTGAGTCCCATTTGCAGTATTATTACTCGCTGTGGTATTGCTATATAAAGCATAATATCCAGTTGCAACATTGTAGTCCCCTGAAGTGTTCAATTGTAGAGTCATAGCCCCAGTTGCGACATTCGAGCTTCCTTCATTTTTTAATAATGCTTGATAACCCACTGCGGTGTTGTTATTCGCATTGGTGATAGACATGCCCCAATTGGTACCGGCTAAAGCAAGAGTTCCAACTGCAGTATTGTAACTCGAATTATTCGTTTCCATAGATCGGCTGCCAACTGCAGTATTAGAAGCCCCTGTTAAGTTATTCTTCAAAGTTTGATACCCAACTGCAGTATTACGATCCCCTGTTGAGTTATCTTCTAAAGCCAAATCACCAAATGCAGAATTATC
>JAPKAF010000010.1 GCA_028825365.1 Flavobacteriaceae bacterium
TTTTACTTGACTCCATCCAAATAAAGGGACAAGTAACGATAATAATAGTAATTTTTTCATTTGTATAATTTTTATAAGTTAGTATCGATGAAATTTACACTTAAAGACAAAAAAATGTTTTAACTAATTGGGAATATCATTTTAAAAAATAGAAAAATGTTTTAATTATTGTAACTAAACCTTTTTAGCACTTACAAACCTGTCTTTACCAAAAGCATCAATTTTTAGATTGATATTGATAAATCCAAAGGCTAATAACAAAGCCTTTATATCATTATACAAATATTCGTTTATTTCAAAGTAAACCTTACCATTAGTTTTTAAGTTTTTATCTGCGAATTTTAAAATCGATATATAGTAAGTAAGTGGATTTAAATCTTTTACAAATAAGGCTAATCCAGGTTCAAAATCAAGAACATTTTTAGACATCAATTTTTTTTCTGACTCTCTAACATATGGTGGGTTAGACACAATTAAATCATATTTTTTATCAGATACATAGCTGAAAATATCTGCTTCAATAAAATTAACATCCACTTTATTTTGTTTAGCATTTTGTTTAGCTAAATCTAATGCAGAACTACTAACATCAAGCGCATCAACGATAAAACCTTTATTATTTGCTAATGAAATAGAAATACATCCAGTACCTGTTCCAATATCTAAAATTGTAATTCCATTTGTCTCAGATTTAATAATCCAATCTACTAACTCTTCCGTTTCCGGTCTTGGAATTAACGCGGAAGGAGTACAAATAAAATCAAGTCCATAAAAAGATGTTGTCTCTAGTATGTACTGTATAGGCTCTTCATTTAATAGCCTTATAATTGCTTTTGAGAACATATCAACCTGCTCTTTATTAATCAGCTCCTCGCCTGCCAATAACAGTTTAGTGGGAGATATATTCAAATACTCTTCACATAGTATTTTAAAAAAAGATAGAATTTCTTCTTTCTGATAAGTGATAGACAATTTAGTTATAAAGTCTTTTTTTAAATCTTTTAATTTCATTACAGATTTTTAATCATATGAATATTACAAGAAAAATGGCTAGTATTTCCAAGTGGTCCATTAATTTTTTTGAATCCAAACTTATCATATAATATGATTGCTGATTGAAGTTGCGTAATTGTTTCTAAGTAACATATTTTAAAGTTTGATTCGATAGCAAAATTTAAGCATTTTTGCAGCATTTCTTTACCTAAACCTTTACCTCTAATTGATTTTGAAAAATACATTTTTTGAAGCTCACATATATTGTCATCGCCATTTTCTAAAGGCTTAATACCTCCACCTCCTACAATAATTCCATTGTACTCAATAATAAAATATTTTTCTCTATCATTTTGATAACTTTCATACATAATATCGGTTTCGCTGTCTGCATATGCTGTTCCTACAAGTGGTAATTTTAACTCAACGAAAACATCTCTAATTACGTTTCTAATTTGCAAATTATCTTGCGGTAGAATTTCTCTAATAATATAACTGGAATCTTTCAATTTTAACACAATTTATGTAGCGTGAATATACATGAAAAATATAATAATTAATGTATTCAATTAGTAAAAACACTAAACCTAAAGCAGCTATAATTCATACTTAATTAATAAACTAATATATCTGGTTGACTGATTGAATACAGATTTATAATAATATCATAAGATTTAATAGTTAGAATGTATTGTTACTATCTTTACTGAAAAAATTTTTATGTCAAAACAGTTTTTAGATTTAGGAGTAAATAAACAATTACAAAAAAGTCTAGTTGATTTAGAAATTTGTACTCCTACAGAAATACAAGAACAAACCATACCAGTTATTCTTAGTCAAAAAAAAGATATTACTGTTTTAGCAAAAACTGGTACTGGTAAAACAGTAGCTTTTGGTATTCCTTTATTACAGCTAATTGACGTTAAGGACACCAAAATACAAACGTTAATATTGACGCCGACAAGGGAATTAGGACAACAGATTTATAATAATTTAAAGAGTTTTACTAATGATAGTACTGAGATTTCAATAAGCTCAACTCTTGGTGGTATTCCAATAAAACCTCAGATTGAAAGTTTAACTAAAACAACACACCTAGTTGTAGCAACTCCGGGAAGATTAGTTGACTTAATAAAGCGTGGTGCTATTAGCATAAGTGATTTAAAATACTTGGTTTTAGATGAGGCTGATGAAATGGTAAGTGCATTAAAAGAAGAGGTTGATTTTATTATTAAAAAAATCCCTAAATCAAGAAGAACATTACTGTTTACAGCTACCATGTCTGGAGCTATTAAGCAACTAGTTCAAAATTATATGTCAAAGCATGTCACACACATTGAGGTGGATATGAAAACCAAAGGACATCAAGGGATTGAACATCAATTTGTAGTAGTAGAGCCAATAGAGAAATTAGACGTTTTACTTCATTTTTTAAATTCTAAAGAAGGAGATCGTGGAATTATTTTTTGTAAAACTAAAGCCGCAGTTAATAAATTAGCAAAGAAATTAGCCATAAATAAATTTTCCTCAGGTGCTATTCATGGAAGTTTAACTCAAGGAATACGTGATAGAATTATGGGGCAGTTTAGACTAGGACATATTAATATTTTAGTTGCAACTGATCTAGCATCTCGTGGTATTGATGTTAAAGAAATTTCCTATGTTATAAATTATCATTTACCAGATACATATGAAAACTATGTTCATCGAAGCGGTCGTACTGCTAGGGCTGGAGCTAAAGGATATGCACTTACTATTTTACAAAAAGAAGAAGTTATAGAAATTGCAGATTTTGAAAAGGAATTAGGAATTAAATTTAATGAATTTGTAAAGGCAGATGCACAGAGCATTGAAGAGAATAACACTTTAATGTGGGCAAAAAAAATATTTAAAACAAAGCCAAACAGAGAAGTAGATGGTAATTTCAAAACTAAAGTAAATACTATATTTCATCATCTAACAAAAGAAGAGCTAATAGATAAACTACTAGCTAATCAGTTAGCAATGCCTAGTAAATCAATAGGTAAAACAGAGGTCATTAAAAAGCATAAAAACAACTAACTAATTATGGCAAATAGTATCAAAAATCAACAAGATATTTTAGCAAAATTAAATATTAATAGCTTAAATGCGATGCAAGAAGAAGCTGTTTCAGTTATTGAAACAACGACGAATACTATAATATTATCACCTACTGGAACAGGGAAAACACTAGCGTTTTCATTACCATTATTAAAGACTTTAATATCAGACAGCAAAGAGGTTCAAGCATTAATTTTGGTTCCGTCTAGAGAGCTTGCTATTCAAATTGAACAGGTAATTAGATCTATGGGGTCTGGTTATAAAGTAAATGCAGTTTATGGAGGCAGACCTATGTCGAAAGATAAAATTGAAATTAAACATACTCCTGCAATTTTAATAGGTACTCCTGGACGTGTATTAGATCATTTTAATAATGAGCGTTTTTCCTTAAAACATATTAAGACACTAGTATTGGATGAATTTGATAAATCTTTAGAAGATGGTTTTGAGCTAGAAATGAAAGGGATTATTGGAAAACTAGCTAATATTAATAAACGTATTCTAACATCTGCGACTCAAAGTCTTACTGTGCCAGGTTTTGTCCGCCTAGACAAGCCAACAACAATTAATTATTTAAAAGAAAAAACAGTATCAAAACTAACAATAAAAACAGTTGTATCTAAGGAAAAAAATAAACTTAAAACTTTATTAGAGCTAATGCAGCATATCGGTAATCAACCTGGAATTATATTCTGTAATTTAAGAGACAGCATTGGACAGGTAAGCACGTATTTAGAAAAAAATAAAATTAGTCATGCTTGTTTCTCTGGAGGTATGGAACAGAAAGATAGAGAAAGAGCGTTGATAAAGTTTAGAAATGGAACTTGTCAAGTATTAGTTGCAACTGATTTAGCTTCTAGAGGTATAGATATTTCGGAAATGAACTATATTATTCATTACGAACTACCTCGCCATGAAGAAGAGTTCATACACAGAAATGGTAGGACTGCTAGAGTTAATTCAAAAGGCACCGCATATGTATTGAAATGGGAAAAAGAATTACTTCCTGAGTTTATTAAAAATGTTAAAGGGATAAATATTTCTAAAAAAGCAACTTTTAAGCCCCAGTTTTGGAGTACGCTATTTATATCTGGTGGAAGAAAAGATAAAATTTCAAAAGGAGATATTGCAGGGTTATTTTTTAAGAAAGGAAGCCTAAATAAAGATCAGCTAGGCACAATTGAACTAAAACAAGATTGTGCATTTGTGGCTATACCAATGTCAATTGCAAATGAGTTAGTTGAAAAACTAAACAACTCAAGATTGAAAAAGAAAAAAGTAAGAGTTACTCTTTTATAAACAAGTATCGTTTTGATAGATAGACTATACTTTTCAAAATTTAATACTATTTTTGTTAAGTGAATATCCACGAAAAATATATTAATAGATGTATCCAAATTGGTGAAAATGCTGCTCCTTCAGCATACCCCAATCCAAATGTTGGATGTTGTATTGTTCATGAAGATTGTATAATTGGTGAAGGGTTTACAAGTGCTTATGGTGGTAGTCATGCAGAAGTAAATGCTATTAATTCAGTTGAAAACAAAGATCTTTTAAAAGCATCAACATTATATGTTACTTTGGAGCCTTGTTCTCACTTTGGAAAAACTCCTCCCTGCGCTGACCTTATTCTTAAATATAAAATTCCAAAAATATACATAGGAATTAAAGATCCCAACCCTAAAGTAAGTGGTAATGGAATAAAAAGACTAGAAGAATCTGGGATTAAAGTTAAGGTTGGTGTATTGTCAAAAAAATGTAAAGAGCATCATAAAATATTTTTAACAAATATTAAAGAAAAACGCCCTTATATTGTTTTAAAGTGGGCTGAATCTAGCGATTCTTTTATTGCTCCTCTTAAAAAAAAGATCACAAAGCCTGTATGGCTTTCTAATAAATACTCCAGACAACTATCTCATAAGTTAAGAACAGAGTTTGATTGTATTCTTGTTGGTAGTAAAACTATTATTAGTGACAATCCAATGTTAAATAGTAGAGACTGGTATGGTGAGTCACCAAAAATAGCAGTAATAAACAAAGCAAATGATTTAGATAGAAATTTGAATATTTTTAAGACAACTTCAGAAGTTCTTATTATTGATAAAAAGTGCATTGATTTTAATCAAAATATTGCCAAACAAATTTGCTCTTACTTAATTTCAAAAGGAATTTCAAGATTAATTATTGAAGGAGGCACACAAACACTTAATACATTTATTAAAGAAGATTTGTGGGACGAAATCAAAGTTTTTAAATCTCCTCTAGAAATAAAAGAAGGTATTAAAGCTCCAAAAATACAACTACCAAAAACAAACAAAAAAGAAATAATTAAGGACAACTTAATAACCTATCTAAATAACTAGTTTTTTAGATCTTGTCTAATATATAATTTGGACACCTCATTGGTTTATTATTTTTTTTATTTAAAAATACTAAATGAGTAGTGCCCTTGGTTAGTAGTTCGTTTTTATTATTAAATATATTATAACCAAATTTAATTCTTACCGTTGGAGTCTCTAACAAAAATGTTTCGATTGTTAACTCATCATCATAGTAAGCTGATTTTAAAAAACTAGTTTCTAAATAAATAACTGGTAATAATATTCCTTGAGATTCCATTTCTTTATAAGAAACTCCTATTTGAGTTATCCAATCTAGTCTACCAATTTCAAAAAATTGAGCATAGTTTCCGTGATAAACAAATCCCATTTGGTCTGTTTCTCCGTATCGTATTCTAATTTTAGTTATAGTTTTTTTCATTAATAATTTGTTGATTTATAAAAAAAATAGGTTAAATTTAACAATCGTGTAACATGCGAAAAAAAAAGTTAATAATCAATGGTTTTTAATTTTTTTTTTTCAAAATTTGTTCACATATTTGCCTTTCAGTTTTATATAGTTTTTTTATAGGCTGTTTTTTCAAATTAAACTAACTAAATATTATAAATTTCATCAGTTAATGAATATTACAGCTAACTCTGTCTGGACTAATTGCCTAAAATTTGTAAAAGACAATATTCAACCTCAGGCATATAAAACCTGGTTTGAACCAATACAAGCTGTTAAATTAACGGACAAATCTCTAAGTGTTCAAGTTCCAAGTAAATTCTTTTACGAATGGCTTGAAGAGCATTATGTAAAGCTATTAAAAGTTGCCCTAAGAAAAGAATTAGGGGAAGATGCTAAACTAGTTTACATAATAAAAATGGAAAATACTTTTGGTAATACAGAACCTTTTACTGAAAAAATACCAAGTTCAAATAACAACCCAACAAATTCTCAAAATGTAACTACTTCAATTAATAAAAAAATTCCTCAATTGAGAAATCCTTTTATTATTCCTGGAATTCAAAATGTAAAAATTGAATCTCAGTTGAATCCTAACTACACTTTTGAAAACTTCCTTGAAGGTGACTCTAACAGGCTAGCAAGAAATGCTGGAATAGCAGTTTCTAACAAACCAGGAGGTACATCATTCAATCCATTGTTAATTTTTGGAGGAGTAGGTTTAGGAAAAACCCACTTAGCACATTCCATTGGAATAGATATTAAAGAAAAATATCCTGAAAGAACTGTTTTATATATAACTGCTGAAAAGTTCACTCAACAGTATATTGAGGCTATTAAAAAGAATAACAGAAATGATTTTATTCATTTCTATCAAATAATTGATGTTTTAATTGTAGATGACGTTCAGTTCTTATCTGGTAAATCAGGTACACAAGATGTATTCTTTCATATTTTTAATCACTTACACCAAAACGGCAAACAGGTTATCTTAACAAGTGATAAGGCTCCTGTGGATATGCAAGACATTGAGTTAAGGTTATTATCAAGATTTAAATGGGGACTATCTGCTGAGCTTCAAAATCCTGATTTTGAAACAAGGGTATCTATATTAAATAATAAGTTATATCGTGATGGTGTGACTATGAGTGAAGAAGTTATTGATTATGTTGCAAAAAACATAAAAACTAACGTACGTGAATTAGAAGGTGCCATTATATCACTTATAGCTCAAGCTTCATTTAACAGAAAAGAAATTACTATTTCTTTAGCTAAAGAAATAGTTGAAAAATTTGTTAAGAATACTAAGAGAGAAGTCTCTATAGATTATATACAAAAAACAGTCTCTGATTATTTCCAAATGGAAGTTAGTACATTGCAGTCAAAGACCAGAAAAAGACATATAGTTCAAGCTAGACAATTAGCTATGTTTTTTGCAAAGAAATTTACAAAAGCCTCATTAGCAAGTATAGGTTCTCAAATTGGAAAAAGAGACCATGCTACAGTTCTACATGCTTGTAAAACTGTTGATAATCTTTCCTCTACTGATAAACAGTTTAGAAAATACGTTGAGGATTTAGGAAAAAAGCTCTCTATCTAAAAATAAAACTATCAAAGGTAACTTATATCTAATTCCAAATACTTTAGGGGATAACGAACCTTTAGAGGTGCTACCTCTTTCAGTAAAAAATATTGTTGAAGCAACAGATTATTATTTATTTGAAAATGAGAAAGCTGGCAGAAAATTTATTAAAAAAATCACTCCCTCTAAAGCACAAAATTCGCTTAAAATAAATTTAATAAATAAGTTTACAGTAAATGAAGAGTTAAACTCTTTTTTAGATCCAATACATCAAGGTCATAATATTGGTTTAATTTCAGACGCCGGTTGCCCAGGAGTTGCTGATCCAGGATCAGATATAATAAAAATAGCTCATCAATCAAATATAAAAGTAATTCCACTTGTAGGTCCATCTTCAATTCTACTTGCAATTATGAGTTCAGGGTTAAATGGTCAAAACTTTGCTTTTAATGGATATCTCCCTATTGACAAGTCAGAAAAAAGAAATAAAATCAAAGAATTAGAGAAAATTTCTGCTCAAAAAAATCAATCTCAAATATTTATCGAAACACCATATAGAAACAATAAAATGATTGAGGATTTAACGAGAACTTTAAATGGTGACACTAGCCTTTGTATAGCTTGCGACCTTACTCTAAATAGTGAATACATAAGAACATTATCAATTAATGAGTGGAAGAAAAATAAAATTAATATTGATAAAAAACCAGCAATATTTATTATCCACAAAGACTAAATGTCTACTTTTTTATTCCTTTGGAGTCTAAATATTTATGAAATTTTTTCGCGTTATTATTGTGCTCACTCAGACTTCTTGAGAAATTGTGATAACCAATGTTTTGAGGGTCAGCAGAAAAGTAAAAATACTTATGCATTTGATAATTTAAAACGGCATCTATAGAATTAATGTCTGGCACTGCAATAAGGCCAGGTGGAAGTCCTTTATACTTATAAGTATTAAACTTTGAATCAATCTTCAGATGCTTATAAAGAATTCTTCTTATAACAACTCCTTTATACTCTGGCAATTGGTATGCAGCGTACTTAACAGTTGGGTCAGCTTGAAGAAGCCAATTGTTATTAATTCTGTTCATATAAACTCCAGCAATAGTTCTTAGCTCACTTGTCATTTTTGATTCTTGACTTACAATTGAAGCTAGAATCATAACCTGATTTTGATTTAAACCAATCTTTTTTAATTTATCTAAGCGTGAATCATTCCAAAACAACTTATACTCTTTAAGCATTCTAGATCTAAATGAGTCTGCATTGGTATCCCAATAAAAGTTATAGCTATTGGGTAGAAAAATAGAAAGAAAATTATATTGGTTAAATCCATTTGATTTAAAAAAATCTAAATCCTTAAAGGAATTTATTAATGATAAACTATCTGCCTCAATTTGAGTAGATATTTTACTCGCTAGTTCATATTCATTATCAATATTATTAAATATAACGTCTACGGTAAGCTTTCTGGATCTTAAGGTATTTATAATTTCATTATTATTCATTCCTTGCCTGATAGCAAATTTTCCTGGTTTTAATTTTATATTATAGCCTTTTCTAACTGCTAACCTTTCAAATGAATTTATATTTTTTAAAATAGGGGATAGATCAATTTTTAGTTCTTCAAAATCTTGATTTGAATAGACATAAACATAAGCTAAGTCATTATTAAAATTAGTATTTGAAACAAACATAGTAACATAAACAAAGTAAGAAAATATTGACATTGCAATAAGTCCTAGTAATGAAATGATTAATAATATTTTTTTTATATACATCTTAGTTGTAGTAAAACTTCATTTTTAAATATACCATTAAACAAAATCCAGTCTTTTTTTAATCCAACTTCTACAAAATTTGCACTTTTAAATAAATTTAAACTTTGTACATTATCTTCTAAAACGTTACAATATAATTGATGTAGAGAAAGGTGAGTTTTTGAATAATTAATAAGTAATTTAATTGCTTCTTTAGCATACCCCTGCCTTTGTTTATCTTCATTGACAATTATTGCTACTCCAGCTCTTTTATTTTTAAAATCTATATCAAATAAATCAATTAAGCCAATAGTATTGTTCTCATAATCTGAAATGACCAATCTAAGTTGCTTAACTTTATAAATATCCATATCGGAATTTTCCAAGTAGCTAGTCAAAAGATGCTTAGAAAATGGAACTTGAACATCACTTATACCCCAATACTTTTCATTATTTTCTACCAGAAATAAATAATCAATATCATTGGACTCTAAAGCTCTTAAAAAAATATATTTTCCCTTTAACGTGTTCATATTTTTCCTTTAAAAACTTCAACTGCTGGCCCCTCTAACCATATGTTTTCAAAACTAAGATTATTGAAATCAAATGAAACATGCAAATTTCCACCAAGAGTTATGATCTTAATTTTATTCTCGTTTACAAAACCTTTTTTAAAGGCAGATAATACTGAAGCTACAACTCCAGTTCCGCAAGACTGGGTCTCATTTTCTACACCTCTCTCATAGGTTCTGACTTTAATACAATTAGTATTTATAACCTCAACAAAATTAACGTTGATTCCATTATTACTAATTTTCTTTTCATTTCTAATTTCTCTACCTTTTTTAACCACATCTAATTCCTTAATTGAGTTGCAAAATTTAACAAAGTGAGGAGAGCCAGTATCTAATACATAACCTCCCTCAATATTATTAATTAAATTTACTTGATTCATCTGAAGACTAACAAGGCCCTTATCTATAAAACTAGCATGCGGTCCATCTATAGCCATAAATTTCGCTTTATCTTTAATTACATTTAGTTTTTTAGCAAAAGAAACAATACATCTTCCTCCATTACCACACATACTAGTTTCTCTACCATCGGAATTAAAGTATATCATTTTAAAATCTAAATTCTCATGATTTTCCAGAAGTATTAAACCATCTGCCCCTACCCCAGTATTTCTATCACATATACTAGAAATAAAATTGGCATTATTTTTATCAAAAAAAAGTAATCTATTATCAATTAAAATGAAGTCATTTCCAGTACCATGATATTTAAAAAATTCAAAATTCATCATAGACAAATATATAAAATAGAAGGTTAATTATAGTTCTCAAACAATGATTCTAAGTTATAAAATTAATTTAGATTTATTTTAATCACTTTTTTAATTATATCTTCGAATAATGAGAATTGATATAATATCTGCAGTACCTGAATTACTTAAGAGTCCTTTTGAAACATCTATGTTAAAAAAAAGTATAGATTTAAAATTGGTTGATCTACATATTCATAATTTGAGGGAATATACAAATGACAAATACAGAACAATTGATGACTATCAATTTGGTGGTGGAGCAGGTATGGTTATGATGATAGAACCTATCGACAAGTGTATATCTAAACTAAAAAGTGAACGTGATTATGATGAAATTATATATTTGTCCCCTGACGGAGACAAATTAAATCAAAAGATATCAAACAGTGTGTCATTACTCAAAAATATAATAATACTATGTGGTCACTATAAAGGAGTAGATCAACGGGTAAGAGACAATTTAATTACAAAAGAAATTTCAATTGGTGATTACGTTTTAACTGGAGGTGAATTAGCTGCAGCTGTACTTTGTGATTCTATAATAAGACTAATCCCTGGAGTTTTAGGTAATGAAACATCTGCACTGACAGATTCCTTCCAAGATGATTTATTAGCACCTCCTATCTACACAAGACCAAGGGAGTATAAAGGCTGGGAAGTTCCTGGTTTATTACTTACAGGTAATTTTCCAAAAATAGAAAAATGGAGAGAAGATAAAGCTTTAGAAGCTACCTTAAAAAAAAGACCAGACCTTTTCGATTAAAAAAAAACATATAAATATTGCAGGTTATCAATATATGTTTATTTTTGCACCCAATTCGAGCTAACCTCTCAACGATAATCGTTCATGTTGCCTCAGAATAATTTAAATATATATAAAATGAGTTCATTAGTTAAATTTGTACAAGACGAGTTTGTTCCAAAAAATACTTTCCCAGAATTTGGAGCTGGTGATACAATTACTGTTTACTACGAAATTAAAGAAGGTAGTAAAACCAGAACACAGTTCTTTAGAGGAGTAGTACTTCAAAAAAGAGGTAGTGGTAGTTCGGAAACATTTACTATTAGAAAAATGTCTGGATCCATTGGTGTTGAAAGAATATTCCCAATTAACCTACCAGCACTTCAAAAAATTGAAGTAAATAAAGCAGGTAAGGTGAGAAGAGCAAGAATTTTCTACTTCAGAAACTTAACCGGTAAAAAAGCAAGAATTAAAGAAGTAAGAAGAAAATAATCAACTTATAAACATTTGTTTATAACACTGGTTTATAAGTAGTTAAGATCTTTTTATTAGAAATACTTGTTTTTTAAAATTCCTATTATACATTAGTGTCAGAGTTATGGCAGATATGCTTTTTCGGTAACGAAATAAATAATTCTATAAAGACGTTCTTTGAAACAATTGCTTAATTAAGATTAATTAGAGATTTATCTCTAAAATCATGAAGGATCTACTAAACTAAACGAAAGGCTAGCATGTAGAAACTGAAATTGAAAGTTACAATTTCATTACGAAAGCTTGAAAAACAAAACTTACAACCTGAAAATTTAAATCATAGCGCAAGCTAGAAATAAACTTCAACAGGAAAATTAGCAATTAAACTGAAATATAGAGGTGATATAAGATTCATCTTATAGAACATTTCTCTGTATTTCAAATGAATAGAATCAATCAAAATTAATGCTAACCTCGGTTTGCAATAATTGATAGAAATATCTGACTAGATTCGAAATCATAAAAAGCCATATTAATACAAATTTATTTGTAATAATATGGCTTTTGTTTTTATATATAGTAAATTATATATTTTTAGACATATCACATGTCAATACGTATATTTGCATGGTTATTTAAAATTTAGAATAAACTATTAATTCCTTCATAGATATGTCTCAAATAATTTACACCAAAACAGATGAAGCTCCAGCTCTAGCAACTTTATCTTTATTACCAATTATAAAAGCTTTTACAAAATCTTCAAATATTCAAATAACAACAAAGGATATTTCACTATCTGCTAGAATATTAGCATGTTTTCCAGATTTTCTTGATAAGGATCAAAGAGTAAACGATGACTTAAATGAACTAGGCAAGTTGGTGAAAGACCCTAATGTTAATATTATTAAACTCCCGAATATTAGCGCATCAATTCCTCAGATAAAAAGTGTTATCACAGAGTTACAAAAACAAGGATACAATATACCTGATTATCCAAATGAAGTAAGCGATAATGAAAGTAAAATAATTAAGCAAAAATACGACTCGGTTAAGGGTAGTGCAGTAAACCCTGTGTTAAGGGAAGGTAATTCAGATAGAAGAGCTCCTGCAGCGATTAAAAACTTTGTTAAAAACAACCCTCATTCAATGGGCGTGTGGAGTAAAGACTCTAAAACACATGTTTCTACTATGGTAGACGGAGATTTTAGGAATAGTGAAAAATCAATTACAGTTAATGAAGAGTCTAGAGTAATTATTATACATACAGATTCTCAAGGAAATAAAACTAAATTAAAAAATGAATTTTCTATTCAAAAAGAAGAAATAATTGACTCCTCTGTGATGTCTATTATAAAGCTTAATGAATTTTTAGAAAAAGAAATTAATGATGCTAAATTAAACAATATTCTTCTTTCTGTGCATTTAAAGGCAACCATGATGAAGGTAAGTGATCCAATAATATTTGGACATGTAGTAAAGACTTACTTCAAAAATGTTTTCCAAAAACATTCTGTCTTATTTAATAAATTAAATATAAATGCAAATAACGGAGTTGGTCATATATTAAATAAAATTGAAAGCTTAGACAGTGAGCTAAAAAATGATATCATAAATGATATTAATAAGGAATTAAAAACAAATTCTTCTCTAGCTATGGTTAACAGTGGAAAGGGAATTACTAATTTACACGTACCTAGTGATATAATTATTGACGCATCTATGCCCGCAATGATCAGAAACTCTGGGCAAATGTGGGACTCAAATGGTGAGTCGAAAGATACTAAAGCAATAATTCCAGATAGTTGTTACGCTTCTATTTATCAATCTACTATTGATTTTTGTAAATTAAATGGGGCATTTGATCCTACAACTATGGGGACTGTACCAAATATTGGCTTAATGGCTCAAAAAGCAGAAGAATATGGTTCACATGACAAAACATTTGAGATTGAAAAAGATGGTATTGTTTCTGTTATCAATAAAAAAGAAGAAATATTACTTACCCATAAAGTTAAAAAAGGAGACATTTGGCGAATGTGTCAGGTAAAAGATGCTCCTATCAAAGACTGGGTGAAACTAGCTGTAAATAGAACGAAAGTTTCTGGAACTCCAGCAATATTTTGGCTGGATAATCAGAGACCTCATGATTTGGAGTTAATTAATAAAGTCAATATATATTTAAAAGATCACGACACGGAAGGTTTAGATATAAAAATATTATCTCCTTATGAAGCAACTCAATTAACCTTAGAGAGAATAAAACAAGGTTTAGACACTATTTCTGTGACAGGAAATGTACTTAGAGATTACTTGACAGACTTATTTCCAATTCTAGAGCTTGGTACGAGTGCAAAAATGCTATCTATTGTTCCATTAATGAATGGAGGCGGTTTGTTTGAGACGGGTGCAGGTGGATCTGCCCCTAAACATGTAGAGCAGTTAATATCAGAAAATCATCTACGCTGGGACTCATTAGGAGAATTCTTAGCCCTAGGTGTATCATTACATCATTTAGGAACCTCAACAAATAATAAAAAAGCAATTATTCTTTCTAAAACACTTGATATTGCTGTTGAAAAATTATTATTAAATAAAAAATCTCCATCTAGAAAAAATGGGGAATTAGATAACAGAGGTAGTCACTTCTACTTAGCATTGTATTGGTCAGAATCACTAAAACTACAGAAAGAAGATGAAGATTTAAAAAACCAATTTAACTTGATTTATAAATTATTAGTGGATAACGAATCTAATATAATTTCTGAATTTAATAATGCCCAAGGAGTTAAAGTAGAATTGGGTGGTTATTACAATCCTGATACTATCTTAAGTGAGAGTATAATGAAACCTAGTTCAGTATTTAATGAAATTATAAGTACCTTATATTAAAACTGGATATGTCTTTTGAAAAAACAACAGAAAAAGAGTCTAACTATAGTAATCTAGAGACAAAGTCAGTAAAAGAAATTATTACTAATATAAACCTTGAAGATAAGTCAGTTGCTTATTCCGTGGAGAAATCTTTAGTTGAAATTGAGATATTAACACTTAAAGTATATAACTCTTTATTAGCAGGTGGCAGGCTGTTTTACATAGGTTCTGGAACTAGTGGTAGAATGGGTGTTTTGGATGCGTCTGAGTGCCCTCCTACTTTCGGAGTTAAGGATATAGTTATAGGTATAATAGCAGGAGGTGACAAAGCAATTCGAAATTCACAGGAATTTGCAGAAGATTCTGTCAATCAAGGTTGGTTAGATTTAAAGCTTCATAATATAGGTAAGAAAGACATTGTTATAGGAATTGCTGCATCTGGGACTACACCCTATGTATTAAATGCATTGAAAAGCTGCAATAAAAATCAAATAGAGACTGGTAGTATATGCTGTAACAGAAACAGTCCCATTTCATTAAACTCAAATAATCCCGTGGAAGTTATTGTTGGACCTGAGTATGTTACTGGAAGTTCTAGGATGAAAGCTGGTACAGCACAAAAAATGATACTTAATATGATATCTACAGCTGTAATGATAAAATTAGGTAAAGTAAAAGGTAGCTTAATGATAGATATGCAGCTATCAAATAACAAATTAATCGAAAGAGCAGTAAGTATGTTAACCAATAGTTTAAATATAACACAAGCAGAGGCTCAAAGATTAATAACTAAATACGGAAGTGTTAGAAAAGCAATTGAAAATTATAATGAATAAAACCCACAAAAAAATAATAAAAAACTTACCCAAAAGAAATGAGTTAAGGTTAAAAAAACTTTACACAGGTATTCAACTTTTATGTATTTCTTTAATTACAATTATTAGTGGACCAATTTTGATTCAAATTGGATTTGTTAAATCTAAGGGTCTAGTTAATCTTTACTCCATTTTAGGAGTTTTAGTTTGTGTATTAGCTATAATATTAATATTTGCAGGTATAAAAAAAATAGGAGATTATATTTTTAATAAAAATGATAGATAATAAATTATATTAAATAAGATTATACAATTATATTTACTGCACTAAAACATATTAATGATTAATATCACACTAAATGATGGTACTTTAAAGAAATTTCAGAAAGGAGTTTCAGTACTTGATATTGCGAAAAATATAAGTGAGGGCTTTGCTAGAAATGTAATTTCAGCTAAATTTAATGATGTCGCTATAGAAACGACTACATGCCTTAACTGTGATGGAGTATTAGAGTTTTATACATGGGAAAATGAAGATGGAAAAAAAGCGTTTTGGCATTCCTCTTCACATATTTTAGCTCAGGCTATACAGGAATTATATAAAGGAATTAAACTAACAATCGGACCAGCTATTGATAAGGGTTTTTATTATGATGTGGATTTTGGTGAAAACTCCATTTCTGAAAATGATTTTAAAAATATAGAAACTAAAATGCTAGAGATTGCTAGAGGTAAGCATGATTTTAGTATGAGGTCTGTAAGTAAAAAAGAGGCCCTAGATCTATATTCTTCACAAGGGAATGAATACAAGTTAGAACTAATAAAAAATCTAACTGACGGAGAGATCACTTTTTGTGATCATTCAAACTTTACAGATCTATGTAAAGGTGGACACATTCCTAATACAGGTATTATTAAAGCTTTCAAAATTTTAAGTGTAGCTGGTGCTTACTGGAGAGGAAATGAAAAAAATAAACAATTAACTAGAGTTTATGGGATTTCATTCCCTAAACAAAAGTTGCTTACTGAATATTTAGAACAATTAGAAGAAGCTAAAAAAAGAGATCACAGAAAACTTGGCAAGCAACTAGGTTTGTTTACATTTTCTCAAAAAGTAGGCTTAGGACTACCATTATGGCTTCCCAAAGGAGCTGAATTACGTTCAAGATTAGAGAATTTCTTGAAAGATGCACAAAAGAAAGCTGGTTATCAAATGGTAATTACCCCGCATATAGGTCAAAAAGAATTGTACATGACTTCAGGGCATTATGAAAAATATGGAGAAGATAGTTTTCAATCAATAAAAACTCCTAAAAAAGGTGAGGAATTTTTATTAAAGCCTATGAATTGTCCACATCATTGCGAAATTTATAACTCTGATAAATTTAGCTATAAAGATTTACCTATTAGATATGCAGAATTTGGAACTGTATATAGATACGAACAAAGTGGAGAATTGCATGGTCTAACAAGGGTAAGAGGATTCACTCAAGATGATGCCCACATATTTTGCACAGAAGATCAATTAGATGAAGAGTTCAAAAAAGTTATAGATTTAGTTCTTTATGTATTCAAATCTTTAGGGTTTGATAACTTCAAAGCCCAAGTCTCGTTAAGAGACCCAGATAAATCTGAAAAGTATATTGGTAGTGATGAAGTTTGGGAAAAATCAGAGAACGCTATATTAAAAGCAGTTAAAGAAAAAAACTTAAACTATAAAATAGAAAAAGGAGAGGCAGCATTTTATGGTCCAAAACTAGATTTTATGGTTAAGGACGCATTAGACAGAGAATGGCAATTAGGAACAATTCAAGTAGACTATAATTTACCTGAAAGATTTGATTTAACTTACAAGGGAAGTGACAATGAATTACACAGACCTGTAATGATTCATAGAGCTCCATTTGGAAGTTTAGAGAGGTTTATAGCTATATTACTTGAAAACACAGCAGGTAATTTACCTCTATGGCTGATACCTGAACAGGTTATAATTCTTAGTATTAGCGATAAATATGAGAAATACACCAAAAAAGTTTTAAATTTGTTAGAAATTAACGAAATTCGCGCCCTGCTAGATGACCGAAATGAAACGATGGGTAGGAAGATACGTGATGCAGAAATGAAGAAAACTCCATATATGATTATATTGGGAGAGAATGAAGAGAAAGAAAACTGTATTTCGTTAAGGAAACATGGTGGCGAAGATTTAGGAAAAATGAGTGTTGAAGATTTTATAAACATTATAAACGATTCAATAAAAAAAATATTTAATAACTAAAATTATATACTATAGCAATTAGAAGAAGAAAACCGAGAGGTCCTGCAAGGATCATCAAAGTTGACGAACATAGAATAAACAACAAAATCTTAGCACCTGAGGTTAGATTGGTAGGCGAAAACGTAGAAATAGGCGTTTACGTAAAGACAAAAGCTTTAATAATAGCTGATGACTTAGGATTAGATCTTGTTGAGATATCTCCTAAGGCTAATCCACCTGTTTGCAAGATTGTAGATTATAAAAAATTCTTGTACGAACAGAAAAAGAGAGAGAAAGTTATAAAGTCAAAAACTACTAAAGTTGTAATTAAAGAAATTAGATTTGGTCCTCAGACTGATAATCATGATTATGAATTTAAGAAAAAACATTCTGAGAAATTTTTAAAAGAAGGAGCTAAATTAAAAGCCTTTGTGTTTTTTAAAGGTAGATCAATAATTTATAAGGATCAGGGTGAAATCCTCCTTTTAAGGTTAGCTCAGGATCTAGAAGAAATAGGGAAAGTTGAGCAAATGCCCAAGCTGGAAGGAAAAAGGATGATTATGTTTATAGCACCTAAAAATAAGTAATAAATAAAAACAATTAAATTGATTGAATATGCCAAAAATGAAAACAAAGTCTAGTGCGAAAAAACGTTTTAAAATAACGGGTACTGGAAAGATCAAAAGAAAACATGCTTTCAAAAGCCATATTTTGACTAAAAAATCTAAAAAAAGGAAATTAGCTTTAACACACAGTACATTAGTACATAAAAGTGATGTAAGTAATATCAAACAACAGTTAAGATTAAAATAGTTTAAAAGAGGTAATTATTAACCATGAATTAGGCCAAAAGAGTTTTAAATAAAGCCGCCTAACTCAAAAAAACAAAAAAAATGCCAAGATCAGTAAATTCAGTTGCCAAAAGAGCAAGAAGAAAAAAAGTTTTAAAACAAGCCAAAGGATATTTTGGTAGAAGAAAAAATGTTTGGACAGTAGCAAAAAATGCTGTTGATAAAGCAATGCTTTATGCATTCAGAGATAGAAGAAATAAGAAAAGATCATTTAGAGCTTTATGGATCATGAGAATTAATGCAGCAGCTCGTTTGCACGGGATGTCGTACTCAGAATTCATAGGTAAGATAAAGTCTAAAAATATTGAGCTAAACAGAAAAGTTCTAGCTGATTTAGCTATGAATAATCCTGAAGCTTTTAAAGCAGTAGTAGATAAAATTAATTAAAAAGGAAGGTTCGAATCATCAGGCATTTTAAATGCCTGATTTGGATCAGGCTTAAATGTGTCATCATTTGCAGCTGCATTCATTTTAGAATGAAACTCATAAGGAGAATCAAAATCATCTATATTCTCAAATCTACCTAATTCCTTAATAAACTTAAGCCTTAAATTATCAAGACCTCCATTACGGTGTTTTGCTACTATAAGTTCAGCCTGACCTTCAGTAGAAGATCGATCATCATCATCCCACTCATCAATTTTATAGTACTCTGGTCTATAAATAAATGATACTATATCAGCATCTTGCTCAATTGCTCCCGACTCACGTAAATCTGACAGAATAGGTCTCTTACTCCCTCCCCTAGTTTCAACAGCCCTAGATAATTGTGAAAGTGCAATGACAGGAATACTTAACTCTTTGGCTAAAGCTTTTAAATTTCTAGAAATAGTAGATATTTCTTGCTCTCTATTACCACTCTTATTATTTCCTCCAATAGTCATTAACTGTAAATAATCAACAATTAAAAGTTTAATACCATGTTGAGAAGATAGTCTTCTAGCTTTGGCTCTTAAATCAAATATTGAAAGTGAGGGAGAATCATCAATATAAAGAGGAGCTTTTTCTAAACTTTTTACTTTAACATTTAATTGTTCCCATTCGTGCTTCTCTAATCTACCTGTTCTTAGTTTTTCAGATGAAAGACCTGTTTCAGAAGATATCAACCTAGTGATTAACTGAACGGACGACATTTCAAGAGAGAAAAAGGCTACAGGAATATTTTGATTCACAGCAATATTTCTAGCCATGGATAGAGTTAAAGCTGTTTTACCCATACCAGGTCTAGCAGCAATAATAACTAAATCACTTTCTTGCCAACCTGAAGTTAATTTATCAATCTTATCAAATCCTGAAGGTATTCCACTTAGTCCATCTTTATTTGATATAGCTTCGATTTTTTTCTTAGCTTGAATAACTAAACTTTGAGCTGTTTCAGAAGATTTTTTAATATTACCTTGAGTAACATCATACAACTTAGCTTCTGCTTTATCTAATAAATCAAATACATCCTTTGTTTCATCATAAGATTCCTCAATAATTTCATTAGATATTTTTATTAGACTTCTTTGAATATATTTTTGTAAAATAATTCTTGCATGGAATTCAATATGTGCAGATGAAGAAACTTTTTGAGTTAATGATATTAAGTAAAAATCTCCCCCAGCTAATTCTAATCTATTATCTTTCTTCAACTGTGATGAAACAGTTAGTAGATCAATAGGTTCACTATTTTCAAATAAGGTAAGTATAGCATCAAATATATATTGGTGTCCCTCTTTATAAAATGCTTCTGAATTTAAAATATCTATAACCTCGTCAACACCTTTTTTATCAATCATCATGGCGCCAAGCACAACTTCCTCTAAGTCAATTGCTTGTGGAGGTATTTTACCTTTTTCTAAATTAATAATTGAATTTCTATCAGATCTTATATTTTGATAAGGTTTAGCTTGTTTCATTTAGCTAAGTTAATTAAATAATAAACTGAAGAAGAGATTTAAAAACTTAACTTTTTAACTTATAATAAACATTACAGATGTTAATAAGATGTGAAAATTGTTAATATAGGTTAGATTTTAATTAATCATTAAAAACCCCCATTGCTGAGTACTTATCCATTCTATTGCTAACTAGGTCTTTAGCTGACAGATCTTTAAACTCCATAAAAGATTTAACTATTGCATCACGAACATTGAGAAATGTTTTTTCTCTATCGGCATGTGCACCCCCTAATGGCTCTTTAACTACTTGATCTACTAATTTCATTTTCTTCATGTCTTTGGCAGTTAGCTTTAATGCAGATGCAGCTTGCTCTTTATATTCCCAGCTTCTCCATAAAATAGATGAACAAGATTCAGGAGAAATCACAGAGTACCAAGTGTTTTCTAACATTAAAACCTTATCACCAACTCCAATACCTAATGCCCCACCAGAGGCACCTTCACCTATAATAACAGTGATTATAGGAACTTTAAGTCTAGTCATTTCTAAGATGTTTCTAGCAATAGCTTCACCTTGTCCTCTTTCCTCAGCCTCAAGTCCTGGGTATGCTCCAGGAGTATCTATTAGAGTCACTACGGGAATATTAAACTTTTCAGCAGATTTCATTAGCCTTAAGGCCTTTCTATAACCTTCTGGGTTGGCCATTCCAAAATTCCGATATTGTCTAGTTTTTGTATTGTAACCTTTTTGTTGACCAATAAACATATAAGTTTGATCAAATATTTTTCCAAGACCACCAATCATAGCCTTATCATCTTTAAAATTTCTATCTCCATGAAGCTCTAAAAATGAATTTCCAAAAATAGCATTAATGTAATCAAGTGTATATGGTCTGTCTGGATGCCTTGACATTTGAACTCTTTGCCATGGTGTAAGGTTACTATATATATCTTGTTTAGTTTTTTTTAATTTAAGCTCAATCTGCTCATAAGTTTCGCTTACATCAACATCACTTTTTTCACCAATAACCTTACAGTCAGCTAATTGATCCTCTAACTCTTTAATTGGTAATTCAAAATCTAAATAATTCATAACAATTGGGTGTGTTTAACAAATATAAAAACTTTAGCATTGATAAATAATTATGATGTAACTTTTTTACTTTTTCTATACTTAATTAATGAATTAATTATTATTGTTGAAAATATGATTATACTTCCTATATAAAAAGAAAATTCCATTTTTTCATTTTCAGGAAAAATAAAAATAGCTAATACTATTCCATAAACAGGCTCTAAGTTGTAGGTTAATACTAAAGTGTATGGGCTTAAATATTTTAATATATGTACAGATGCAATAAATGCATATGCAGTACAGATTGAGCCTAATAAAAATATGTAAAAATAATCATAGCTGATAAATGTTGTGATAGATAGTTCAGATAAGGTTCCTGAAAAAGTTAAGTATATAAATATAAAGACAACTCCAGAAAGAAATTCATAAAATGATATTACAAAAGGATTATTATTTTGTACCAACTTGCCATTTAAAACTGAGAAAAGAGAAGCCAATAATGCTGATATAATACCTAATACAACTCCAACAATACTATCAATATTTGTGTTTAATATTATAAATACTCCACAAATAACCAAAAAACCTAGAATAATCTCTACGGCTCTAACTTTTCTTTTAAAAAATATAGGTTCTATTAAAGAAGCGAAAAAAGCGCCAGTTGAGAACATTGCTAGAGTGATAGAAATATTAGATTGCTCAATTGCTTCAAAAAAAGTAATCCAATGAAGTGCAATAATTATCCCAGCTAATGAAAATTTAATGAGACTTCTAAAAGTGATTTGTAAATTATATCTTTTAAAAACTAGAAATAAAAAGGTAAGGATAAGTGCAATAAACATTCTATGCCAAACTAAAGCTATGGAGGTAATAGATATCACTTCTCCAAGTATAGCTGTAAAACCAGCAATAAAAACTAAAAAATGAAGGTGCAGGTAATGCCTGAAATTATTTTTTTGCATGATATAATAAATAAATTGCAAGAATAGAGAATAATATATTAGGTAACCAAACAGCTAAAAGTGGAGAAAAGTCAGACTGTTGAGCCAAAACACCAAATACTTTATCGAAAAAAACAAATACCATAGCTACTACTATACCAAAAGCTAAATTAACTCCTGTTCCACCTCTTCTTTTGGCAGAAGAAACAGAAAAAGCTATTATAGTTAGAACAAAAACTGAAAAAGGAATACTCCATTTCTTATATTTCACTAATTGATATCTACCTATATTAGAAGAGCCTCTTGACTTTTCTTGTTCTATAAAAGAAACTAATTCAGTATAACTTAATGTTTCCGCAATATACTTAATAGGAAGAAGATCTTTTAACTTAAATGAAAATGAGGTGTCTAACTTTCTTTTATTTATTATAATATCATCCCCTTCTCCAATGATTCTTTTAGAGTAATTTGAAAGTCTAAACAAACTATCTGAAGGCAAGTATCTTATATTACTAGATTCAATTTTATATTTTAAAATATTATTTTCAAAATGTTCTAAAGTAAAATTTGACCCAACATTACTCTTCGGATTGAATTGACTTAAATAAATAAAATCATTTGGACTTATTTGTCTATAAATATTTTTACTATCATAGCTCTTTCTAGACCCCTTTAAATACTTGTATGAAAACTCATTAAAATCCTTACTTGCATTAGGCACTATAAACAAACCTACCAAAAATGTGATAGTAGCTATTATAAATGCCCCAATAAGAAATGGTCTTAAAAACCTAAAGAAAGATATTCCAGAGCTTAAAAAAGCTATGACTTCTGTATCAGAAGCTAGCTTTGAGGTAAACCAAATAACAGAGAGAAAAAGAAATAAAGGTAATAATGAGCTAGAAAAATAAATTGTAAAATTAAAATAATATTCTGCTACTAGGTTAAACGGAACTTCATTGGCTAAAATCTTATCAATATTATCTGCAAGATTGACTATAATAGCAATTGGGACAAATAATAATTGAATAGTAATGAAAGTTGTTAAGTACTTTTTTAAAATATACCAATCTAATATTTTCATTAATTATAATCTATTACTTAATTTTTTAACCATTGTGTTTTTCCAATCTACAAAATTTCCCTCAATAATTCTTCTCCTAGACTCTTTTACTAACCAATTATAAAAACCTAAATTATGAATTGTAGAGATCTGCATGCCTAACAACTCGTTTACTGAAAATAAATGTTTTAAATATGCTTTTGAATAATCTGTATCAACATAGGTGTGTGCCATACTATCAATACAACTAAAATCATCTTTCCATTTACTGTTTTTTATATTTATTGTTCCTTCTGACGTAAACAGCATACCATTACGTGCGTTTCTAGTCGGCATAACACAATCAAACATATCTACTCCTAAACTAATATTTTCAAGAAGATTAATTGGAGTACCCACTCCCATGAGATATCTGGGTTTTGATTCAGGTAATATTTGACAAACTAAGTCCGACATTTCATACATTTCTTCAGCAGATTCTCCTACAGATAAACCTCCAATTGCATTTCCAAAACAATTACTTTCTGCAATATACTCTGCAGATATTTTTCTCAAATCTTTATAAACACTTCCTTGTATAATTGGAAAAAAAGCTTGCTCATAGTCATAATTGTAAGGAGTGATTTTTAATTTTTGAATACATCGATCTAACCATCTATGAGTCATATGCATTGATTTTTTAGCGTAGTCATAGGAACATGGATATGGAGGACATTCATCAAAAGCCATTATTATATCTGCACCTATTTTACGTTGAATATCCATAACGTTCTCAGGCGTAAATTCATGAATAGTGCCATCAATATGACTTTTGAATTTAACACCATTTTCGTTGATTTTTCTATTGGCAGCTAAAGAATAAACCTGATATCCTCCAGAGTCGGTTAGTATGTTTCTATCCCAATTAATAAATTTATGAATACCTCCAGCTTTTTCAATTACATCTGTGTTAGGTCTTAAATAAAGGTGATAAGTGTTAGCTAAGATTATATCAACATTTATATCATTTTTAAGTTCTCTTTGATGAACACCCTTAACACTAGCTATTGTACCGACGGGCATAAATATAGGAGTTTCTATTTGTCCATGATCCGTACTTATCAACCCTGCCCTAGCAGAAGATTTTGGGTCAGTCTTTATCAGGTCAAATTTCATATAATTAGTTTACCACAAATATAAATAACATAATTTCAATTTACATCTATAAAACACAAATGTTAGTAAATCAAATACATTGTTGATAAATGGCTAAAGCATAATAACTTAATAAATATATATTAATTTATTTTTACACAAATAAATAATGAAAATGTTAGAACTTCAAGAATTAACCACACAAGTTAGAAGAGATATATTAAGAATGGTACATAAGGTAAACTCTGGTCATCCAGGAGGTTCACTAGGATGTGCTGAGTTTTTAGTAGTCTTATATAATAACATAATGGATAGAAAAGATAGCTTTGAAATGAATGGTCACGATGAAGATTTATTTTTTCTGTCAAATGGTCATATTTCTCCTGTCTTTTATAGTGTTTTAGCTAGAGCTGGATATTTTGAAGTAAATGAATTAAATACTTTTCGTTTATTAAATTCTAGACTTCAGGGTCATCCTACTACACATGAAGGTTTACCAGGTATTAGAATTGCTTCAGGTTCACTTGGGCAAGGATTGTCAGTGGCGATAGGTGCTGCTGAAGCAAAAAAATTAAATAATGATTCTAAAGTAATTTATAGTCTTCATGGAGATGGTGAATTACAAGAAGGACAGAATTGGGAAGCAATGATGTATGCTTCTGCAAAAAATATAGATAATATTATTGCTACTATAGACTTAAATGGAAAACAAATTGACGGAGCAACCGATGACGTTTTACCAATGGGCAGTATAAAAGATAAGTTTGAATCTTTTGGATGGATAGTTGTTGAAATAAATAATGGTAATAATATTCAAGATATTATTATAGGGATGGAAAAGGCTAAAAGTCTTACCAACAACAAAAAACCTGTTTGTGTGCTATTAAAAACTATGATGGGAAATGGAGTTGATTTCATGATGCATACACATGCATGGCATGGAAAAGCTCCAAATGATGATCAACTTAAAAGTGCTTTAGCTCAGAATCCTGAAACAGTAGGAGACTATTAATATAAACCACAAAATAAACTATGAAAAAATACACATACACAGAAAAAAAAGATACAAGAAGTGGTTTTGGAGCTGGACTAGCTGAACTTGGAAGAACTAATCCAAATGTAGTAGCATTATGTGCTGATTTAATAGGGTCACTTAAAATGAATGAGTTTATAGATGAAAATCCCGAAAGATTCTTTCAAATTGGTATAGCTGAAGCAAATATGATGGGTATAGCTGCTGGACTTACAATTGGAGGAAAAATTCCATTCACTGGTACATTTGCTAATTTCTCTACCGGGAGAGTCTATGATCAGATTAGACAATCGATTGCTTACTCAGATAAAAATGTAAAAATATGTGCTTCTCATGCAGGTCTAACCCTAGGTGAAGATGGTGCTACACATCAGATTTTAGAGGATATTGGACTAATGAAAATGCTCCCAGGAATGGTTGTTATTAATACTTGTGATTATAATCAAACTAAAGCTGCAACTATAGCTATTGCTGATTACAAAGGTCCTGTTTACTTAAGATTTGGAAGACCGTCTGTTCCTGTTTTTATGCCAGAAGATCAAGTTTTTGAAATTGGAAAAGCAATTAATTTAACAAATGGTAGTGATGTTACTATTGTAGCTACTGGTCACTTAGTTTGGGAAGCATTAAAAGCATCAGAAATATTATTAGAAAGAGGGATTTCTGCAGAAGTAATTAACATTCACACTATAAAGCCATTAGATAAAAATTCTATATTAAAATCTGTTAAAAAAACAGGTTGTTTAGTGTCTGCTGAAGAACACAATCATTTAGGTGGTTTAGGGGAATCAATATCAAGAGTTTTATCATTAGAACACCCTACACCACAAGAATTTGTTGCTACGAACGATACCTTTGGGGAATCTGGAACTCCAGCGCAGTTAATGGAAAAATATGGACTTAATGCCGATTCAATTGTTAAAAAAGTAGAAAAGGTTTTGAAAAGAAAAAAGTGATCCTCTTTTAACTAATCTCTACAACTCAACTAATAGGGATTGTGAATTAAACTGCTTAACCACATCTAAAGCGTCACCTGTTTCATAAAAATCAACTGTTATAAAATTTGGTAATTTGTTTTTTAAGAGTTGACATTTTTTAATGTAGTTAAAAAAGTATGGATTTGAATTAACTCGCTTGGCTTTTGTAAAACTCCCTATAGTAGATGTGACAAAATGGTTAAATATAAATAACTTATTTGAGGGGTTTCCTCTATTATATTCACAGTTTATCTCTCCGTATTTATTTTCTACAGCAAAATCCCAGACATAATGATACCAATCTTGTTTTGGGGTTGCATCGCTTTTATCAGAAAAAACTACTAAACGTTTATTAGAGTTTATCAAGTCTTTTAATTTTGGCCAATTAGAAATAGAGTCTTGAGCATGTAAATAGTTTGTTAACTCAGCTTTATTTAAATCTCTTTCAATTGCATTTGCAGTTGTATAGCACTCTAAAATTAGAGTAATTATTTCATTCGGATTAGTCTCTAAAAAGTATTTTATAGTATCTAAATATGTCGATAATGGTTTTGAACCTAAGAATGAATATCCGTGATAAACAACAGACTCACCATTAACGTTATAAACATCAATCATAAATGCTCTTACACCAAAATTAAGCTGCGCTTCGATATTAGTATTATGATTTGGAAATAGGAAACTATCTTGACTTGAATTAAAGGAATTATGGGTAGTAAGATAAGCTACTTCATTATATCTTTTATTACATAAATCATCAGAACCATTACATTGACTTAAAACATTAGCTGTAGTGGAAAAACATAAAAACAATGATATAAAAAAGGGTAAGTGTTTAAACATTTAATAATGGAATATATTTACTGTTTAATATAGCAAATTAATCATCCCTAGACTCCGAGTCATCAGCATCTAAATAGTTTGGAATCCCGTCTCCATCAGTATCGTCATTAGTGGGGTCTCCATCACCTATATCATTAGTAGGGTCTCCATCACCATCTCTATCAACTGTTAAGTCCGTATCAGGCTCTAAATCCTCATCTATTGTTAAGGTACCATCATTATCATCATCACTATCTATAAAATCATAAAATGTATCATCATCTGAATCATCATCAGTTAAATCTAAATTACCATTTATATCTTCCAGATGAGAGGGAACATTATCTGTATCATGATCATTACTCTCCATTTGAAAACAAGAGAATTTAAAAACTAAGCATGAATAAACAGGAATTATCCCAGCAGCACTAGAATAATATCCTAATCCAGATGGCAGAAACATAACACCAATTCCAGGGTTTGTATAATTAATTGTTCCATCTGAGTTAATACTAAAATCTTCAGCAGTATTAAATACAGGCATAATTCTTCCCCAGCCAGCTACAACAGCAGTTAAATCAAAAACTACAGGTGTATAAGTGTTGTCAAAAACCTCTCCATCAAGTAAATTACCTTCATAATTTACTCTAACTTTATCTGAAAAATTTGGTGAATCTTCACCACCACCTTGATTTAAATTTAAATAATAATAGTCATACTCAGCATCTTCATGAACTGTTGTTCCAGTGATAACATCATCAATAAGCATTGTATTGATATCTGAGTCTGGTAAAACACCAGATTCATCCAGTTCAGTTATAACTATATCAGTAATAGTAAAACTTTCCATCTCAGAAAGTTGTCCAGCATTATAATAATGTGTTTCTAAATAGTTTCTTAATATTGAATCATCAACGACTTGTTGGATAGTTCTATCTACTTCGGGAATTGAAACTAGACCAGAGTCATCATCTGGACAAGAAAAAAGAAGAAAGGTCAAACTTAAGGATAGAAAAAAATAAATTTTATTTTTCATTATATTTTTAAATATTACAGGTGCAAGATACAATTAAATAATATTTTTGTATTAAGTTTAAGGATATTTTAAGAAAAAATATTCTTAGAAAATGTTTAAAATTTAAGTGTCAAAACTATGAAAAAAGAAATAATTCTTAATACAGAGCAAATTAATCAAAAAATAGCAAGAATTGCTCATCAAATAATTGAATGTAATATTGATGAAAAAGAAGTTATCATAGCTGGGATTGAAAAAAATGGATATATAATTGCTACTATGATTGAAAAAATACTTGCTAATATTTCTGATATTAAAGTTACAACTTGTAGTGTAAAAATTAATAAAGAAAACCCCTTAGATAAGGTTATTACTTCTATTAGAAAAGAAGATTACGAAAACAAATCTTTGGTATTGGTAGATGATGTTTTAAATTCAGGTGCGACACTCATTTATGCAATTAAGCACTTTTTAGAAACAGAAATAAAGCAATTTAAAACTGCAGTTTTAGTAAACAGAAATCATAAGAAATTTCCAGTTAAAGCAGATTTTAAAGGAATTTCTTTGTCTACTACAACGATCAACCACGTTAAAGTAAGATTTAACGAAAATAAAGCAGAAGCATTTTTAACTTAGTGTTGTTATTATCTCAGAAGCAATTTGATCTTGATTTTTTAAATCACAAACGATTACTTTAGAAGCTTGATTAAAATAATAATTTCTTTCAAATAAGTGTTTAGCCACAAAATCTTTCATTTTAGGCAAATCATTAATTTGTGATAAAATTGGTCTAGTGGAATTAATTTTAAGAAGTCTATTTGAAAGATTTAACACCGAATATTTTAAGTAAAATGATTTGGAGTTTTTAATGAGCTCTAAGTTATTCGAATAACAAGGAGTCCCTCCTCCTAGGGAAATAATTACATTATCATAATTATTCATTAAAATTTTCAGGCATTCAGATTCTATTTTTCTAAAATAAATTTCTCCTTTGGTTGAAAATATATTATGAATTTTTTGATTATACTTTTCTTCAATAAAATCGTCAAGGTCAAAGAATTGCTTATTAATCATCGAAGACAACCTTATACCTACAGTTGTTTTTCCACTACCCATGTAACCTAACAAAACTATATTCATATAAATTTATAAGTTAATTCTAATGAATAAAAAAACACATTAGAATTAATAATTAATATTATTAAAAAAATCATTGTAATATAAATTAAACATTTTATATTTGCAGCCTTATTAAAATAAATAAGACCTGGTAGCTCAGTTGGTAGAGCATCTCCCTTTTAAGGAGAGGGTCCTGGGTTCGAGCCCCAGCCAGGTCACAAAACCTCATCTTATTAGATGAGGTTTTTTTTATTAATTTCTAGCCTTCAACCTTCCTGGTGTATGTGGTGCCTCTATAATTTTTAACTTATTCTCAATCTCTTTAATATCAATTTTTACTAAGCTCTTAACTTCAATGTAAATAGTTGTAAACTCTTCATTTGCTATTTCAAAACTCTCAATATGAGTATTTGTAGGAGCAGAAGTAGAATATTTTTGTTCGTATAAAATTGAAGTTAATCTACTGTAAGCAGTAGGTATTTGTTCGATATCTAGTTTACTTTTAATAGTATTTCCATAAAATCTAATACTAATATCTTTAATTTTATTTTCAACTGATTTTATTAAAACAGAAAGTTCTCCAAGTGGAGCTTCAACAATTTTTATAGCTTCTTTAAAGTATTTTATTTTGCTTTTTGCTTCAGATAAAATATTTGCACTTTCTAACATTTTTCCCTCTAACATAGATACGGCTCTTTGAAAATTAACTTTTTCTGTTCTATTTAAAGCAGGCATACTAGAGCTCTCTAAAGAAATTACAGAAAAACTTATAGGTTTAGAAATGTTTATAGAACTAATACCATCAAAAAGATCCATTTCAACTGTATAAGTACCTGGATTAACTAAAGTACCTTCAGATATACCTGCAAAAGGATTGTAAAAAGAAGTGTTCGCAAAACTTATTGGAGATTTTTCTTCATACCTAAGATCCCATTCAAATCGCTGAACTCCTTTCTTAGGAGTTCTAAAAACTTTTTTCACGACAAGCCCTTCTGAATTTTTGATTATAAAAACTAATTTTGACTTAAATTCATTTGTTTCTTTGTCTAAGTCATCATAAGTAGGATAAGAAACATCTTTATTGTTTTCGATTAATTTTTTTTCTAGTTTTTGTCTTTTTGATTTTAATGACTGAAAATCTTTATTGTGATAATATGTTATCATAGCAACAGGATCTAAATTAGTTGCTGAATAGAAGTTATCTCCTTGAAAAGCTTTCCCAGGTAAACCTAATGGCATACTTTTTTCCCACATTAAAGCATCTCGGATAGAAAATATACTAGACTCACTTTCTTTTAAAGAATTTTCAATTGATCTTAGGGAAGAATAATCATCTAAAATGTAAAAGCCCCTACCAAAAGTTCCTAATATTAAATCATTCTCTCTTTCTTGAATAGCTATATCTCTTACAGCAATAGTAGGTAATCCATTATCTAAAGCTCTCCACCTTTGTCCTGCATTTGGAGAAAAATAAACACCAAATTCTGTTCCACAAAATATCAAATCTTTATCAATATGATCCTCCTCAATTGAATAGACACTACCTCTTTCAGGGAGGTTATTTGAAATTGATTTCCACGTCTCTCCCTGGTTTGAAGTCTTATAAATATATGGCTGAAAATCTCCATATTTGTGGTGATTAAACGCTACATACATTACATTTATGTCATGTTTAGATAAATAAATACTATTGGTATATGAATTTTCAGGCACACCAGAAATATTATCTACTTTAAACCAACTTTGACCTCCATTTTTTGATATTTGAATAAGTCCATCATCAGTTCCAACAGCAATTAAGTTAGGGTCTATTGGAGACTCTGATAATGAAACTATTGTTCCGTAAGGAGAAGTTGAACCATTTTTAGCTACAGCATCCATACTTAAAACTCGATCATATACCTTTAATTCATTTCTGTTAATTTTTCTAGAAAGATCATTACTTATAACATCCCAACTATTACCATAATCATCTGATTTAAAGACTTTATTAGCAGCAAAATATAATCTACCACTTTTATGTTTACTAACTGCAAGAGGCGCATCCCAATTCCACTTATATTCTAACTCACCCTTTCTTGGTACAGGCTTAATACCTACCTCTTCTCCACTTAATTTATCAAACCTAACCAACCAACCATACTGTGACTGTGCATAGACAATGTTTGGATTTTCTGGATCAACTTGTGACTCAAATCCATCTCCACCATGGGTAATAAACCAATCTTGATTTGTTATTCCATGTGCAGTTTTTACCCTAGAAGGGCCACCAATACTGAAATTATCCTGTGTTCCTCCATAAATATTATAAAATGGCTTTGCATTATCTACAGCTACTTTATAAAACTGAGTCACAGGTAAATTTTCTTTAAAGTCCCAACTATTTGCATTGTCAAAAGTCTCGTATATACCTCCATCAGAACCAACTAACCAATGTCCATTATTATTAGGGTTAATCCATATACTGTGATTATCTACGTGTTTAAAATCTTCACCTACTTTATTAAAAGTTTTTCCTCCATCATTAGTAACCGTCATCCAAGTATCCATAGAAAAAACTCTATTCGGATCCACTGGATCAGCTATAATTTCTTGATAATAATTTCCGCTTGTCGAATGACTACTTTGTCTTTTCCAAGACGCTCCTTTGTTTAAAGACCTATAAAAACCGCCCTTTCCATTAGCAGCTTCAACAATTGCATATATATATTCAGGATTAGCAGGTGAAATAGTTAATCCAATTCTACCAATTTCTTCAGTTGGAAGACCCGTGTTTATTTTAATCCAATTTTCACCACCGTCTTCCGATTTATGCATGCCTGATCCTGGCCCACCGCCAACATAAGTAAAAACATGTCTTCTTCTTTGAAAACTTGAAGCATACAAAATATCTGTATTTCTAGGATCAATAATAACATCATTAACTCCGGTGTTTTCATCTATATATAAAATCAGGCTCCAATTGATACCTCCATCGATACTTTTATAAAGTCCTCTTTCTCCTCCTTTACTCCAAAGTGGACCAATCGCTGCTACATATATGACATTAGAATTGTTAGGGTCAATAATTATTTTACCTATATGCTCTGATGATTTTAAACCCATATTTTTCCATGTATCTCCACCATCTATAGACTTATATACACCATCTCCGTATGAAACAGATCTTTGATTATTGTTTTCACCAGAACCAACCCATATTACATTAGAGTTATTTGGGTCAATAGATACACATCCAATAGAATATGAACCTTCATTGTCAAATACAGGTGTATAATCAATTCCAGAGTTAATAGTTTTCCAAACTCCTCCAGCAGATGTGGCTACGTAATACTCAAATATGTTATTAGGGTTAACTGCTATGTCTGATATCCTACCAGATGTTAAGGATGGACCAACACTTCTCCAATTTAAACCACTTAAATTTATCTTATCTAAAGGATCATCTTTAGATTTAGTTTTATCGTTTAAAGCAAATAATGTGTTTGAAAATATTAAAAGTAATGTGAAATATAAAAGATTTTTCATGAGTTATAATATTATAATTTTGAAAGCAATTTAAGAAATAAATTATAATGTTAAATAAATATTAAAAAAACAATATTTCGGATACATCTTGCATAAAAATGATTTAATATAATTTATATTTGTTTTTCTAATTTTTTGCGTACGTGGCGGAATTGGTAGACGCGTTAGGTTGAGGGCCTAATGACTTATTTTAGTTGTGGAAGTTCGAGTCTTCTCGTACGCACAAATTTTATATATATGAAAAAAAGTATTTCAATTATTGGCTCTGGATTTTCTTCCCTTTCCGCCGCATGTTACTTAGCTAAAATGGGGCATCACGTTAGTGTATTCGAAAAAAATGAGGAGTTTGGTGGTAGAGCAAGACAATTTAAGGAAGATGGTTTTACATTTGATATGGGCCCTAGCTGGTATTGGATGCCAGATGTTTTTGAGAAATTCTTCAATGATTTTAATAAAGAAACCAAAGATTTTTATGAATTAAAAAAACTAAACCCTGCTTATCATGTATATTTTGGTGTACAGGATTTTATTGCAATACCAGACTCATTGGAAGAAATTTGTAAAGTTTTTGAAAAAGAAGAAAAAGGGAGCTCAAAACGACTTGAAAAGTTTATTTCTAAAGCAAAAGAAAATTATAAAATTGCAGTAACAGACATGCTCTATAAAATGCCTGGTTTAACGCCACTAGAACTTGTTTCAATAGACACAGTTAAAAGAGTCGGATACTTTTTTACGAACATAAAAAAAGAAGTTCACAAAGAATTTAAGAACCCTAAATTAAGGTCTATATTAGAGTTTCCTGTGTTATTTCTTGGAGCTGAGTCCTCAAATACACCAGCTTTTTATAATTTTATGAACTACGCAGATTTTGGACTTGGAACATGGCAACCTACAAACGGTTTTTATGATGTAGTAAGTGCAATGATAAGTATCGCTAAGTCACTTGGAGTTAATTTTCATAATAATTCAAATATTACTAAAATAATAACTGATAACAACATAGCTACGGGTATAGAAGTTAATAATAAAGTAATAAGTTCGGATATAATATTATCTGGAGCTGATTACAATCATACAGAAAAATTACTACCAAAGACTTTGAGACAATATTCAGAAAAATATTGGTCAAGTAAGGTATTAGCTCCATCTTCATTACTCTTTTATTTAGGTTTTGATAAAAAACTAAAAAATGTTGCCCATCATAACCTATTTTTTGATACTGATTTTGATTTGCATTCTAAAGAAATCTATAAAGACCCTAAGTGGCCTTCTAACCCTTTATTTTATGCAAATTTTACTTCAATTACTAATAAACACACAGCTCCTGAAGGATGTGAAAATGGTTTTATTTTAATTCCATTAGCACCTGGTTTAGAAGATACAGAACTACTGAGGGAAAAATATTTTAATATTGTTTTAGATAGACTAGAATTAATCACAAAACAAGAAATTAAAAAAAATATCATATATAAAAAATCTTTTTGTGTAAGTGATTTTATTAAAGATTATAATTCATACAAAGGAAATGCTTATGGACTAGCTAATACACTTATGCAAACTTCATTTCTTAGACCAAAATTAAAAAGTAAATTAGTAAAAAATATGTATTTTACAGGGCAGTTAACTGTTCCTGGTCCAGGAGTTCCTCCGGCAATAGTTTCTGGTAAACTTGTAGCAGAATTAATAAATAACAAATAAATTGTATTAGCTTTAACCTAAATTAATGTTATCATGAAAAAGATTTTTGATGAAGTATCCAATGATTGTAGTAAAATTGTTACTAAAACATATAGCACTTCATTTTCTTTGGCTACAAAAATGTTATCTAAAAGTATTCGTCAACATATTTATAATATTTATGGTTTTGTTAGATTTGCTGACGAAATTGTCGACTCATTCCACGACTATGATAAAGCAGTTTTGTTTGAAGACTTCTCCAACGATTTAGAAAAATCTATTAAAAATAAGATTCATTTAAATCCAATATTAAATTCTTTTCAAGCCACATACCATAAGTTTAATATTGATAAAGATTTAGTGGACTCTTTTATGAGTAGTATGGAAAAAGATCTACACAAGAAAAAGTACATGACTAATCAAGAATATGAAGAATATATTTATGGTTCAGCAGATGTTGTAGGCTTAATGTGCTTAAAAGTATTTGTAAATGGTGATTCTGAAAAATATGAAGAATTAAAGTCATTTGCTATGAGCCTAGGTTCAGCATTTCAAAAAGTGAATTTTTTAAGAGATTTAAAAGATGATTTTGAAATTTTAAATCGCACCTACTTTCCAGATACTGACTTAAACGAATTAAATGAAGATTCTAAAATTAAGATAATCAATGAAATAGAGGCAGACTTCAAAGAAGGATTAAATGGAATAAAGAAATTACCTATAGAAGCAAAATTTGGAGTATTTATGGCATATAGGTATTACAGTCAATTATTAAAAAAACTTAAAAAAACTCCAGCCTTAGAAATTAAAAATACTAGAATTAGGGTTCCAAATTATAAAAAATTTGAACTCTTAACTAGGAGCTATGTTAAATATCAACTTAACCTATTATAATTTATTATGAATATAATTTTTTGGTTTGCTACATTTATAATCACATTTTCAATAATGGAATTTATGGCTTGGTTTACTCACAAGTACATCATGCATGGGTTTTTGTGGAGTGTACACAGAGACCACCATCATAAAAAACACGATAGTTGGTTTGAAAGAAATGATTTGTTTTTTATTTTTTATGCTGTTGTAAGTATGAGTTGTTTTTATTTATGGAGTTATGAAGGGTTTTGGTATGGACTTCCAATAGGCTTTGGTATAATGGCTTATGGAGCATCTTATTTTGTTGTACATGATATATTTATTCATCAGAGATTTAAGTTTTTTAAAAAAGCGAATAACTGGTATGCAAAAGGAGTAAGAAGAGCTCACAAAATACATCACAAAAATATTGGTAAAGAAAAAAGTGAATGCTTTGGCATGTTGGTTGTCCCTCTTAAATATTTTAAATAATACAAATGAGATACGATTATATTATTGCAGGTTCGGGTTGTGCGGGATTAAGTTTATTATATAAAATATTACAAACACCATCATTACAAAACAAGTCGATATTAGTTATTGATAAAGATCAAAAAAAAAGTAATGATAGAACATGGTGTTTCTGGGAAAAAAATCCAGGCCCTTTTGAATCTATTGTATATGCCAAATGGAATAAATTAGAATTTCTATCTACAGATTTCAAAAAAGAATTAAATTTAGAATCATATACATACAAAATGATTCAAGGTATAGATTTCTACAATTTTGTAATTAATTATGCTAAGAAATTTAAAAATGTATCATTTGTTCAAGAGTCGATAAACTCTATTGATAATATCGATAAAAAAGCTGTTTTAAAAACAACTAAGAATACATATACAGCAAATTATATTTTCAATTCGACAAATCTTTTTAATCCAAAAATTAACGAACAAAATTCTTTACTTCAACATTTTAAAGGATGGCTTATTAAAACTGAAAAACCAGTTTTTAATCCAGAAATTGGAAGACTAATGGATTTTAGAGTGTCACAAGAAAATGGAGCAACCTTTATGTATGTTTTACCAACATCCGCCACTGAAGCTTTAGTTGAGTACACTTTGTTTAGCCCAAGAGTCCTTGATAAAGAAGTATATACTTTAGAATTAAAGAAATATATAAAAGAAGAATTAAAAATTGATAATTATACTCTTATTCACCAGGAGTCTGGAGTGATTCCTATGTCCTTAGAAAAGTTTGAGCAAAACCCGAAACTGAATGTTATCAATATTGGAACTTCAGGAGGATATACTAAAGGTAGTTCTGGTTATACTTTTCAATTCATTCAAAAAAATATTATAGAGATTATAAATAATCTAGTTGAAGGGAATAATATAATTCAACAAACATCTTTTAAAAACAAATATTACCAATGGACTGACAGAACGTTAATAGATGTTTTATTATCTAATAAGTTAACTGGGAAAGATGTTTTTACAAAAATGTTTCAAAAAGTCCCAGCAGAAAAAATACTTGCTTTTTTAGGAAATGAGAGTTCCTTTATAGAAGATCTTAAGGTATTTACAAGTTTCCCTGTAAAACCTTTTTTAACTTCAGGGATTAAGCAACTGTGATATTATTTATTCTGCTTTTTAATAAGATTTAAAGCTGAACCTTCATTATACCAATCAATTTGAGATTGATTATACGTATGATTAGTAACAATTAAATCTTTAGTCTTATCTGAGTGA
>JAPKAF010000079.1 GCA_028825365.1 Flavobacteriaceae bacterium
GGCTACGGTAGAAATAGCAGAGATGATAGAGGAACAAAAAGAAAAGACACTGATGGCGATGGTAAAAACAGCTACGGTGGACGTAGTAGATGGTAATATTACAAAAATTTAAAGATAAGAACTGCTATAGTTAATCCAAGGTAAAATAATGCATAAAGGTTTCATTTTATTAAATTGTGATTTAGGAGCAGAAGAATACATTGTTGATCAATTAAAGCAAATGGCAATAATTGATAACGCATATTTGACTTTTGGAGCATATGATGTAATTGCAGAAATTGAAACAGAAGATCAAGAAGGATTTGAGAAAGTAGTGGCAATAATTAGAAAACTTTCAAGAGTTGTTAGTACAATGACATTAAATGTAATTAATACCGACAAATAGGCACAAATTAACATTATCTTAAAAAAAATATTATTTTTTATCTAATTTCTTGGATAATTTTAAATTCTCTTTTTCTAGTGTTTTCACTTTTTTTATAACTTTTTTGAGATCTGCATTCATTTTTTTTAAATCCTTTTCCACTTTCAATAAGTCATTTAATGAGCGAGGGATTTTTTTACCAGAATCTTTACCCGTAAGATTACTTTTTTCTATCAATTTTTATTTTATTATTAAAGTTCTTTTTAGATCTTTCTACCAAAAAAATATGCTATTTTTCATCATCTCCAGAATCATAGCCCAATTTTTCTAGAATTTTATAATATGCTTCAGGATCAATTTCTTTCAATTCAACTATTACATCAAAAAAAGCTTTATCAACATCTTCAGTCATTAATTTTTTAATTCAGCATTTACCTAAAATGATTACGGTATTTCTAATTATACTCAAAATGATCATAAAAATAAAAAAGATGTTAGCACCAGTAAAAAAATAAAATTTAAAATAAATAGTTTAAAGAGAATAAAATTTGAAATGAATAAAAAATATACTATTAGGAGACAAATATGCCAGACATAATTTGGGGTAACGGTAAAAACGTTATTTCTAAAGATAGTTTTGAATTGACTGTAACACACAGACAAAATGGAAATTCTGAAGAATATCAAGACGCAGTAAAAATAATAATTTCAGGAGTAGACTTGCCAGGATTATCAGATGACAAATCTAATTGGAAAATAGATGATCTTGAAAAAGTTATCGTAGGCTCATTTCTAAAATGTGAAATTAGTTCAAAAACATCAGAAGGGGATTTAATATCTAAAGTTTCACATTCAGGGGCAGCAGGATACTAATTGTGGGATTCAATAATAATTACAAATAATGAAATTAGTAATACAGACATTAAAAAAATAATTAGTGGGGAAAAATCAGCAATAATAATTAAAAAATTTTATGAAAAAAGAAATTGCAAAAAAATAATTGAAAAAATAAACAGTACCAAGATACAAAATGATTCAAAAAAGTTTAACCATATAGGTCCTTTTTTGATGAACTATACAACAAAAAAAGAAAAATATTTTCAAAATGCAAAAAAAGCAAATATAATTTTTAAAAAGATTTTTCTAAATGTAGATAACCCAATAAATAAAATAAAATTAGTAATTTCAAAAATTTATCCAAATTATGAGATTTTAGAAATAAAAGAAAATAAAATGAGTTATGCATCATGTACAATTAGAAGACATGAAAAAGGAAAGAAGGTTCCACTACACAAAGACAATGTAACATATGAAGGGGTAGAGTACAATGTATCAAAAATAGATAATCAGATATCGTGTATTTTACATTTACAAGAAACAGAAAAAGGAGGAAATTTGTTAATATATAATAAAAAATGGGAAAAAAAATTCGAAGAATTTAGGGAGATTGAATTTGGGTATAATTCTATTTTGACTAAAAATATAGAAGTAAATACAGTAGAAGCCAAAATAGGTGATTTAGTAATAATTAATCCAAATTATCTTCATGAAATTACAAAAATTCAAGGAAATACAGATAGAATCACATTGGGTATGTTTTTTGGAATTCAAAATAAAAGTAAAAAAATATGTTCGTGGGCATAATTTTAATTAAAATTTTGAAATACACCTAAAATACCAATAGTAGTCTTAACGGGTAAAATGGAATAAAAATAAGGGAATAATTGTTATATGAGGAAACGATGATTGTTTCAAATTGCAAAAAATTGAATATGAAGGAACAGTATGGGTATTAAATTATAACAATCCAGAACCACTATTAGATCACTCAATTCACATGCTACAAAAGCACGGGGTCAAACGTGAAGATATGACAATTACAGAAACACCAAATGTTGCAGTGGGGGAAATTGTGGTTGAAATATGGCCATATGAGTTAGTTATAGGCAGAGTAAGAACAACTAGAAATGATTCATTCATTAGCGGTTCTGAATTCAATATTGAATTAAAATTAGATGAAAATGGAAATTATGTAGATTATCTTTGAAAAAAAAGAAAATTCAAAATATTAGCATTCTTACTATTGCCATTTTAATAATCGGTTCAATTATTGCATATAATTATTCAGTAGACATTACAAAACAAAAAGGATTACAATTTGGAAATGAATTAAATCAAATAGAAAATAATATTTCAGACATTCAAGAAAAATTTTATTCAGAAAAAATAAAATGGGTAGAAGGAGATATTTCAAAAATAGAATTGTTAAAGTTTTATAAAATTCATGTAGACAATTTTAAAAAAAATATATCAAAGTATGATGAATTAACACCACCAGAATTATTCAAGAGTTCAGTAGTATTATTAAAAATTTCAGCTGAAACTCAACTAGAAAGTGATTTACAATTTATTCAATGGATAGAAACA
>JAPKAF010000044.1 GCA_028825365.1 Flavobacteriaceae bacterium
TAATTGGCGATTTGAAACCTTGATTAATTTTAACTTAAATACATCAGGAAAAATAGGAGAACTTGAGGTCTTTGGGGAAAAATTCACAAAAAAATATTAAAAGGAATAACAATTTATAGAACAATCACTAAGCACAACAACGATGGTCACCTTAACTATCACCCTTAATTATAAAACCCTCATAATCAATAGATTATGAGGGTTTTTGCGGAGAAAGAGGGATTCGAACCCCCGGAGGTGTGACCCTCAACAGTTTTCAAGACTGCCGCATTCGACCACTCTGCCATTTCTCCAATAGCGAGGCAAATATAATATCCTTTTTTTATTCATTCAAGATTATTTATACTTATTTCACTTAATTTTATAAGTTCTTAAAAACACTTTCGTTAATTTTGCATTATACACACATATAATATGAATATAATTGATAGATTAAATTGGAGATATGCTACCAAAAAATTTGATTCTGAAAGGAAATTAACACCTGATCAGATTAATACTTTAAAACATGCATTTAATCTAACTGCTTCTTCATATGGTTTACAACCAATAAAATTAGTTGTAATTTCAAATCAAGAACTTAAAAATAATTTACTGGAGAGTTCTATGAATCAGCAACAGGTAGTTCAATGTTCCCATCTTTTGGTTATATGCATTGAGACTGAAATAGATGAAGCTTATATTGAGACTTATTTTAAAAGAATTACAGATATAAGAAAAACACCTGCAAATATTTTACAGTCCTTTAAAAAATCACTTATAAATGAGTTTAATGATATGTCTAACTCTTCTATTCTTAACTGGTCTAAAAATCAAGCATACTTAGCTCTTGGTAACTTATTAACTGTCTGCTCAGTTGAAGGAATAGACTCTTGCCCAATGGAAGGTTTTGTACCTGATAAATACGATGAAATTTTAGATTTAAAGTCGAGAAATTTAAAATCAGTTTTAGTACTACCAATAGGGTATAGGTCTGAAGATGACAAGTTTTCTGCTTTAAATAAAGTCAGAAAAAATGTAAGCGATAATACCATAGACTTTTAACTGAAATTAATTACTATGCGTTTATTATTATTTTCTTTTTTTATATTTAATTTCACCTTCTCTCAAGACAATAGTATTTTTTTATACAAACAATTTATTGACGGCCAGGATACCTTAAACTATAGGTTATTAGTGCCTAAAGATTTTGAAAAAAGCAAAAAATATCCATTACATTTATTTTTACATGGATATGGAGAAAAAGGGGCAGATAATAAGCTTCAGCTAAAATATATAGCTAAGTTGTTTACAAATAAAAAAAACAGGAGCTTGTATAAATCATTTGGTGTTTTTCCTCAATTCCCTGATGGCGACTCATGGACTAATCGAGAAAAAGTCAGTTCTAATAAGAATATGTATTACAAGTTTTTTGAGAATAAAAAACCTACAAAATCACTTTCTTTAGTAATCAAGTTAATGGATTCTTTAGTAAAAACTAAGAATGTAAATACCGAAAGGGTTTATGTTACAGGTTTATCTAATGGTGGAATGGGGACTTTTGAGATGCTATATAGAAGACCAGATATGTTTGCTGCAGCTACACCAATTTGTGGTGGTGCACACCCAGAAACGGCTAAGCTATTTGCTAAAAAAACACCTGTTTGGATTTTTCACGGTTCTGAGGATAATGTAGTGCATCCATTATATTCAGTTAAAATGGTTGAAGCAATAATTGAAGCAGGAGGTACTCCTAAGTTTACACTATATGATAATGTAAATCACGATAGCTGGTTAAACGCATTTAAGGATAAAGATTTTTTTAAATGGATATATAGTAAAAAGAAAAGTTACTAGTAATTTATGTAGTCAATTATTTCAAGACCATATCCAATAATACCAACTCTTTTTGTTGCTGTTCCATTAGAAATCAATTTTAATTTATGGATATTTAAATCATGTAAAATTTGGGCGCCAATTCCAAAATCTCTATTATCCATTTCTATTCTTGGAGCCTTTATTACTTTTCCTTTAACTTGACTTCTCTTCAAGATTTTTAATCTATTGAGTGTGCTTAATGGTTGATTCTGTTGATTTATAAACACGATAGCTCCTTTTCCAGCATCGTTAACCAGTTTAAACATGTCATCTAGCTTCTTGTCTAAGTTGTTAGTTAAGGTGCCTAAAACATCATTATTAAGAAGTTTAGAGTTGATTCTAGTAAGCACATGTTCACTTGGTTCCCAAGAACCTTTAGTTAGTGCTATATGTAGTCTATCATTTGTAGTTTGTTGATAAGCTCTTAATCTAAAACTACCAAATCTAGTTTCAATTTGAAAATCCTCTTTTTTCTCGATTAATGAATCATGTTCCATTCTATAGGCAACAAGATCTTCAATTGATATTATTTTTAGATTGAATTTTTTTGCAACTTCAAATAATTCTGGTAACCTAGCCATAGTCCCGTCCTCATTCATGATTTCAACAATTACACCAGCAGGTTTAAATCCAGCAAGTCTCGCAAAATCTATTGCAGCTTCTGTATGACCAGTTCTTCTTAAAACTCCACCTTCTTTAGCTATTAATGGAAAAACATGCCCTGGCTTTGAAATATCATGAGGTCTGGTTTTTTTATCGACTAAAGCTTTAATAGTTTTTGACCTATCGGAAGCAGATATTCCAGTAGTCACCCCACTACCAATAAGATCAACAGAAACTGTAAAAGCAGTTTCCATTGGATCGGTATTGTTACCAACCATTGGATTTAAATTTAATTCTTTGGATCTTTTTTCAGTAATTGGTGCACATATAAGGCCTCTTCCATGCTTAGCCATAAAATTCACAATCTCTGGTGTAATTGATTCAGCAGCTGCTAAAAAATCACCTTCATTTTCTCTATTTTCATCATCAACAACAATAATTACTTTTCCAGATCGTATATCGTTTATAGCAGATTCGATACTATCTAATTGTCGATTATTTTCTTTAGACATTTTTATAAATTTTTGTAAATATACACTGTTTTTTAATCAAATTTTATCACTTCTCTTTAAAAACTTATTCATTAGTAAGTATAAATTATCGAAGTTAAATATAGATCTATCTTTAGTTGCTCTATTGGTTAAATAGATACTAACAGGAAGCATTATAATTGTTGATAGCCAGCTAGCTAGTACTGGATTTATACTGTTATCTTCTGCTAAATTTTTAGTAAATATTCCAATAAAATGAAAAATACAAAATAAAACGATAGATAAAACTAGCGGCAGTCCAAACCCACCTTTTCTAATTATCGCACCCAAAGGAGCGCCAATAAAAAATAATATTACACAAGCAAATGAAATAGCGAATTTATCATGTAACGATATTATATGTTTGTTTATGTTTTTATCTCTGTATGTCTGAATTATTTTATTAGACTTTATAATACTATTCGTGCTATTGATTGAACTTATAGCTAAATCAAATAGTTGTACTTGTTTTTTGAGTTTAAATAAGTCATAAAAATTTTCTCCCTTATAAATAGTATCTACAATTTTAGCTCTTACATTATCATTTAAAACAAGTGCATTAGACCTATTGTGCATTTTTGATGAAATTAGTTTATAGTCTCCTTCTTTCTTTTTGAGCAATGAATCTATTGTGATTCCAAGATCTGAAACACTAAGCATCGTGTGTTTATTTACATTTTCTGTGTCATCAAAATCTACATTATTTATTTCTGCCAAATTAATATTTAAGATGTATTCTTCGAAATAACTTTTTAAATGTGGCTTTTTTAATCTCTGTTTATAATCATTGGATGTTACCTCATCATAATAATTACCTTCGAATAATTTTAACTGTAATATATCGGAATCTAGACTACTAGAAATCTCACCTGTCTTGGATTTTATGACCGTATAATTACCAACTCTATTTTTTTTCTGATGTATTATTACATCTGTTAAATATTGACCTTTATCACCTGTTTTATTTTTAACTTTAATATTTATTCTACCAATTTGATTAAACTGCCCTTCAGCGATAGCCATTGTAGGTTTTACCTTAGATATATTTTTTCTTAAATTATGAAAATTGTATTCTGCTACTGGGTTAACGTTATTCAAGAAAAAAAATGTTATTACACCTATAAATAGAATAAAAACACTCAAGCTTCTCATCGCTCTTTGCAGAGATATACCTGTAGATTTCATGGCTGCAAATTCATAATTTTCCGCAAAACTACCAAAGACCATTATACTAGACAGTAAGATAGTTAGTGGAAGAATTAAAACTATAAGTCTTGGTGATACATAAGTCAAAAACTTAATTATAATACCTATGTCTAAATCTTTTCCAGCCAATTCTGAAATATAAACCCATACTGATTGTAGTAAAAAAATTAACATAATTATACAGAAAACACTTAAGAATGTTTTAATGAATGTTTTAAGTATGTATTTATCTAAAATTTTCAATTTCTATCAATCAATATTGTTTATGTAATAATCCTTGTACTCTTTTTTGTTAAATAGAAATAGATCATCATCTAAAGGAAGGTCTACTTCAAATGATGTAATAGTGTATGTTGTTGTAGTACCATTTTTACCTTTTTCAATACTTTTATATATTCTGTTATTTTTTTTCTCTACAGCTAATAGTATATAGTCTATTTCAGATTCAGAGTCTATGGGAATTAATTTAATATACTGTAATAACTTTCTAGTTCTTTGTTCGTAATAATCTAATACAGTTACATCTTGTGTTATATCCATTTTAAACTCATAACCATCTTCGAAAAAGGTTAAAATCTTATTTGGAGTTATCGTACTTTCTTCATCTAAATCTTCTGTAGATACAGTTACTTCTTCATCATCTGGATTGATAGTGAAAAGCTTTTCTCCATCATATATAAATGTTATATTATTCCATTTAACATTGTATTTAGTTCCTTTCTTTACAAAACTAACCTTGTTGGTTTGGTCAATATCTTCTTCTAGGTTACTTAAGTTGTGATTGATATTAATATACATACTTTCGTATCCCTTAATATTCTCAGAGACCTTATTTAAAAGCTCTTCAGCCTTAGGGTCATTTTGAGAAAATATTACAAGAGTGTTTAGAATTAATATCAGTAGGGTGTATGCTTTTTTCATTTTTTATATATTTTTTTCATTTTCTAGATGTCTGTCTAGCGCTACTAAATCAGTTATAATTACTTGCCTTGCTTTACTTCCCTCAAATGGTCCAACAATTCCAGCAGCTTCTAGCTGATCAATAAGTCTTCCTGCTCTGTTGTAGCCGAGTTTTAGTTTTCTTTGTAACAAAGATGCCGAGCCCTGTTGAGCTATTACTATTACTTCTGCAGCTTCTCTAAATAACTTATCTCTGTCGGATATATCAATATCAAGATTTGTGCCAGTTTCATCTCCTATATATTCAGGTAATGCATGGGCGCTAGGGTAAGCTTTTTGCGACCCAATAAAGTCAGTAAGTTTTTCAACCTCAGGTGTATCTACAAATGCACATTGAACTCTTATTAGTTCGTTACCCTGGGTATATAGCATATCACCTCGACCTATTAGCTGGTCAGCACCTGAACTATCTAAAATTGTTCGTGAATCTATTTTAGAGGTTACTCTAAATGCAATTCTTGCAGGGAAATTAGCTTTGATAACACCTGTTATAACATTTACTGAAGGTCTTTGTGTTGCAATTATTAAATGTATTCCAATTGCTCTAGCTAATTGGGCAATTCTTGCAATTGGAGTTTCAACCTCTTTTCCAGCTGTCATTATTAAATCTGCAAACTCATCTACAACCAATACTATGTATGGAAGAAACTGATGCCCGTCATTAGGATTTAGTTTCCTAGACTTAAACTTCTTATTGTATTCAACAATATTTCTACATTGTGCGTTTTTTAATAACTCATACCTGTTATCCATCTCAATACATAATGAATTCAGGGTATTTATTACTTTGGTATTATCTGTTATTATAGCTTCTTCACTGTCAGGTAATTTAGCTAAGTAGTGTCTTTCAATTTTATTAAAAAGTGTAAGTTCAACTTTCTTTGGATCTACTAAAACAAACTTTACTTCAGCAGGGTGTTTTTTATATAAAAGTGAGGTCAGTACTGCATTAAGTCCTACTGACTTTCCTTGACCTGTAGCTCCTGCCATAAGTAGGTGAGGCATTTTAGCTAAATCTACAACCAGAGTTTCGTTACTAATTGTTTTACCTAAAGCTATAGGCAGTATCATTTCAGACTCTTGGAATTTCTTAGATGAAATTACAGAGTGCATCGACACAATTGTTGCGTTTTTATTTGGAACCTCTATACCTATGGTTCCTTTACCAGGTATTGGAGCTATTATTCTTATACCTAGTGCGGATAAGGACAATGCAATGTCATCTTCTAAGTTTTTAATTTTAGATATTCGTACTCCTGCTTCAGGAACTATTTCATAAAGAGTAACAGTTGGACCAATTGTAGCTTTTATACTTTCTATTCCAATTTTATAATTATTAAGAGTATTTACTATTTTTGTTTTATTCTCTTCTAATTCATCCTTATTAATTGTTATTCCCTCAGAATCATATTTTTTTAAGATGTCTAAATTTGGAAATTTATAATTACCTAGTTCTAATTTTGGGTCAAATAACCCAAAATCATCGACAAGTTTTTTAGCAAGATTATCAGATTCAGATTCCTCTTCAAAAGTTTCTTTTATTTCTATTTCAAGCTCATTTGTTGATTCTAATTCTGGTTCTTTGTCCTCAATAATGTTAGTTACAGTTAATTCTTCTTGCTTTAATTCAATTTCTGAATTGGAATTAGTAGTTTCATCGTCATCAATGGTTAAAGTCTCTTCATTGCTGGATTCGTCTGAATTAGTTATTGTTTCTACTTCCTTATTTTCAGTTTTGTTTTTAAAAGTAAACCATTTTTTAAAGGAGTCTATTCCTATGTTTAATCTAAATGTTAAATAATAAATAGCAAAAAGCAGTAATAAAAAAGAGGTTCCAATGTTTCCAATATAACTCTTCAAGAAAAGGTTTGATTCAAATCCAATTATTCCAGAAAATTTTCCAGAGTCTAAATCAATCAATCCAAATAGTAACGATATCCATAACATCATTAATATTCCCCAAAACCAATGTCTAGTTAATTTTGCTTTATTAGAATCTAATAAAATAAATAATGCAGATAGAAATAATAAAAAGCAAATTATGTAGGAAGAAATTCCAAATCCTTTATATAAAAAAAAATCTGCTAATTGAGCACCTATCTTGCTCATCCAGTTCTCGGTAACCACTTCTAGATTAGTGAATTCTGTCAAAGTGCTTTGATCCTTAATTCCAGTATAAAAATATGAAGTAAAAGAAAGAAATAGCGTAAAGGAAAGGACTACCAAAGTACTTCCAAAAAATAGTTTTTGAGAGCTATTAAGTTTCACTTCTTTTCTATTAAAGGAAAACAACTTCTTTTTTTTATTTTTATTTGCTCTAATCATTTTTTAAAAAATATTAAACAAAACACAAATTACTGTATTTGTTTTCATTAATTACTTGATTTAGTTATTGATCTAATTTTAATTCCTATACCAGCATATATCAACGTCATAATTGGGCTGAGCCAGTTGAAGATCGCATAAATAAAATAGTCTGCAACGCTGACTCCAAGTACTCCGTAATGATAGGCTCCACAGGTGTTCCAAGGAATTAGTGCTGAAGTAACAGTCCCTGAATCCTCTAGAGTCCTACTCAAATTCTCAGGAGCTAAATCATATTCTTCATATGCGTTTTTAAACATTTTCCCAGGTATTACTATTGCAAGGTATTGATCAGATGCAGCTATATTTATTCCTAAACAACTAACTACTGTGCTAGCAACTAATCCAAAAGTAGAATTAGCCAATGAAAGCAGCTTGTTAGTGATCTTGGTTAATGCTCCGATTGCATCCATCGCGCCACCAAAGATCATAGCACAAATTGTCAGATTTATTGTCCAGATCATACCTGTCATTCCTCCAGAATTATATAGGTCTGATATTCTTTCATTATCAGTAGGGATTTCTGTATTTAGAAAAACAGAATCAAAAACACTTGAATAACTTCCAGGAGAAAGTAAATCAATAATATTAGATTGAAAAATAACTGTAAAAATAATCGCTAAGCTTATACCAATACTCAAAGCAATAACTGGTTTAACTTTTAATGCGGCGAGTATAATTACACTTATAGGAACCGCAAATAAAATAGGTGAAATATAAAAATCATTAACAATAGTGTCCGTAAGACTTGTGATGCTATCTAGATTGCCAGAGGTTTCTGTTGTTATGTTAAAGCTGATAATTAAAAATACTATTAGTGTTATTAATATAGTTGGCACGGTCGTATAAGTCATGTATTTTATATGCGTATATAAGTCTGTGCCTGCCATGGCCGGTGCTAAGTTAGTAGTGTCACTAAGTGGAGATAGTTTATCACCAAAATACGCACCCGATATTACTGCTCCAGCGGTCATTCCTGGTGGTATTTGAAAAGCTGTACCAACTGCTACTAGAGCTATTCCAACTGTTGCAGAAGTAGTGTATGAGCTACCAGTAGAAACAGATACAATGGATGATACAATAAGCGATAATGGTAAAAATATAGATGGATCAATCAGTTGAAGGCCATAATATACCATAGCTGGAATTACTCCACTGACTTTCCATGTTCCCGCTAAGGCTCCAACTAATAGTAAAATTATAATCGGAGTGGCTATACTTTTTATACTTAGGTAAATCTTTGTAACTATTGTTTTTATAGATACTTTATTAGCTAAACCAATTAACGAAACTATTATTGAGGTAATCAAAAGTATTAACTGGTAAGTGTATTCCCCTAGCCATTCTTTATCTTCAAACATTAATATGTTATAAGTTAACATAGAAATAAGTAACATTATTGGAAATAAGGATGTGGTTAAACTAATTTCTTTAGGATTATTCATGAGCTAGATTAAATTAACTTTCTTC
>JAPKAF010000080.1 GCA_028825365.1 Flavobacteriaceae bacterium
TAAGGAAAAACATCCCAGCTACAAAATGCAGCAACTCTATTTTTATAGGATCCAAAATTATTAAGTTTTTCTAAAAAAGTAATATTTTTATTATAAATTTTATTGTTACTATCAATCAAAGAATCTGCATAGCCAGTTAAGATTTCGTTATAACCTGGATACGAAAAATTTCTATCATTAGTTATTGAGAAATAGGAATTTTGTTTTAAATCTCCATATAATTTTCCTTTTTTAAAAATTTCGTTCCAAAAAAATGGCATTAACTTCTCTCTCTTTTTTTCTGAACTATTTGCTTCAAAACGTTCTATTAAATATGATTTTTCTGAAGTTAGTTTTGGATTATTTACTAATACGGAATCAATCCCATAAAACACCTCTTGCCACCTAACACCGTCTAATGTTATTAAAAATATATTAGGGGAGTCATTTTTATTTTCACAGGAATTAAGCAACAAAAAGACAGAAAAAAAAAGAATGAAATATTTTATTTTTTTTTGAAGAATCTTTAACATGACTTAATTAAAGTTGGTTAATAAAATTTATTAATCCATCAAAATAATTTTGTTGATCATCCCACATAGCCATATGACTTCCGTTTGGACAATGTAGATATGAGCCATTTTGAACTTCATTAGCCATCCATTCCATTTGAACAGGATCCATTGTGTCATATTCGGCTCCAATTGATAGAAAAGGAACTTTTATTTCATTTAATCTTTCAGTGACATCCCAGTTTTTTAAAGAAGCGTCACCTACTATACCAAACTCTGTAGGTCCTTGCATTTTTAGATATATGGGAAAGTTTATTTCTGCGAATGCATTTACAACATCTTCAGGCCATTCATTTGCTGGAATTCTCATTACGTGTTCAGGATAATAATGTTCATGTATTAACCCAAGATAATTCTCATTAGTGTAATCTTTGACTGCTTCATAAGAACGAATTTCTTTTAGAATTTCAGGATCTAACTGAAGCGCAAGTACATTATTTGCATAATCATTATAATCTGGAACAGATGGCACCATATTAGACACTATTAACGATTTAAGGTTGTCTTGATACTTCAAAGCGTATTCAATCCCTAAAATTCCACCCCAAGAATGTCCAAGTAATATAAAATTATCTTTTGTAAGCCCTAAAGCTTTTCTTACTTGTTCAACTTCTTCAACATAATGTTCTATGGTCCATAAATCATCGATTTGAGGATTATCACTTAAAGTTGATCCAAGTTGATCATAATAGTAAAATTCTATATCTTCATTTGGAAAAAAAGATTCAAAACTTTTAAAGTATTGATGGTTTGCTCCTGGACCACCATGTAATAATAATACTTTTTTTGTTGGATTATTTCCTATTTTTTTAGTCCAAACATTAAAATCGCCATAATCAGTTGTAATAGGAATTATTTTGACAGGATCACTAATTGTTTCACTACACGATGTAAATAAAAATAGTAATAGAAATAATTTGGTTAATTGAATTTTCATAATATTGTTTTAATAGATTAAAAGGCTACTTAAATTTAATGAATTTAAATTTTATTAGCTAATTCACTTCCAATAGTTGAACCTATAGCTATTCCCATTCCACCAAGTCTAATTCCACAGTAAACGTTATTGCTAATAGTTTTAATAATGGCAGTTTTTTTATTTCCAACTCCCATTATTCCACTCCATCTATGATCAATTTCAAATGGATTGTGTGGTAATATGATGGTTTTTAATATATTTTCTAACTCGTTTTGTATTTTTGTACTTAACCCAAACTTATCAGTTTCTTCGTTTTTAAAGTCTAGATTTCTTCCTCCACCTAATAAAATTCTATCATCAATATTTCTAAAATAGTAATACCCTTTATCTAGATGAAAAGTTCCTTTTATTTTTAAGTTATTAATTGGCTTTGTTATTAAAACTTGGGCTCTAGCAGGCTTGATATCCTCATTTAATAACTTGTTTGAAAAACCATTTGTTGCAATAAATAACTTTGAACATTTAAAATCAAACTCTTTAGAATTTATTTCAACACAATTATTATTTTCTGTAAATGAAAGAACATCTACATTATTAAGAATTTTTATTTTTTTATTAAGAGCTTTTCTCAGTAATAATTCCATCATTGCTCCGGGATCAATTTGCCCTTCAAATGAATTAAAAATATAATCTCTAGTTATGTTTTTAAAATTAAAATGATTCTTTTGAATTTTAAAAACATCAGATTTAAATAAAGGATTAAGCATTTGATTAATGTAATGAAGTTGCGATCTGCAATTTTCAAATACATTTAAATCTTTTTTAGGAAATATTTCATACCCTCCATTTTGATGATATCCTATATTTTTATCTCCTAACAACTCTCTAAGTTGAGTTAATCCGTTAATTCTTTTTTTGATTAATGAAATAACCTCTGATTCGGAATGATTTTTTAGATCTTCAATTATTTCTGATACACTTCCAAAACAAGCAAATCCTGCATTTTTAGTGCTCGCTCCTTGAGGAAGCATTCCTTTTTCTAAAATTACTATTTTAGCTTTAGGGAATTTTTTTCTTAAATTTAATGCACAATTTAGCCCTACAATACCACTTCCAATAATGGCAAAATCTACATTACTAAACCACGATTTTATTTCCCAATAAGATAAATTCATGTAGAAAATTATAATATAATTTTGACTCCTCCAAAAATAACTCTTTTTGGTGCTGGCTCATAATGTCTACCGCCAAAAGCATTTATTCTGATATTATCAAAATAATTATTTCCAAAAACATTATTTAC
>JAPKAF010000081.1 GCA_028825365.1 Flavobacteriaceae bacterium
ATTAGAAGATTAAATAAAAATTAAAATTGTGTCTATGAAAAACTTAAGTTTAATTATATTTTTGTTTATTTTTTCTACTTCATTTCTATCTGTTAGTCAAAATATTTCAGAACAAATAGCTTTCACTAGCTCTAACCCATTTTCTTTCAGTGATGTTATAAATAATTTCGATAATTTGGATGAACAAGAAGTTTTCGGAGAACTAGTTATCCCGTATGATTCTTTAAACCCTAATAAAAAATATCCACTAATTATTGGAGTTGCTGGAAGTATGGGTTGGAAAAGTCATCATTTAGAATACCTAAAAATGTACCAAGATTTAGGTTTTGCAACATTTGAATTGAATAGTTTTAAAAGTAGAGATATAAAATCTACAGTAGGCGAACAAAATCAAGTTACAACTGCTGCAATGATTGTTGATGCATATAAAGCTCTTGAGAAACTGTCCGACCATTCATTAATAAATAAAGAAAAAATTTCAATTACAGGATGGAGTTTAGGAGGTGCTGTGACTTTATTCTCTGCTTGGCTACCTTTAAAAAACACCATCAACACAGAGTTAAGCTTCGCTTCACATTTAGCTTTTTACCCTCCTTGCTTTTTTGAGCTTGAAAATATGGAATTCTCTCAATCACCAATTCATATATTAATTGGAGAATCTGATGATTGGACACCTGCAGAGCCATGTAATAACTTAGTCAATGAATTAAACGATTATTGTAATATTGATATTACTATATATAAAGATTCTCACCATGGTTTTGATAGGGATGGAGGGTTAGAGATTAATGAAAATGGCTATAGCTTTAAAGACTGTATGTTTACTTTAACAAGTGAAGGAGATGTCTTAATGAATTACTTAAATATACCAATGTCTAATGCACTTCTTCAAAAACTTGGCTTTTTATTTTGCGCTTCAAAAGGGGTTACTATTGGAGGTAACTTAGAAGCTAGAAATCAGTCATTTGAATTTGCTAAAGAGTTTATGATTAGTACATTGATGTCAAATTAATTATATATATAATTATTAAAAAAAAACAGATCTTTAGTAATTAATTTTTTTCTTTTAATTATTGTATTTTTAAACTTCAAATATTTAGAATGTCTACGAAATTTATTTTATTAATAATTTTATTTATATGGGGTGCTCCAAGCTCTTACTTTAGAAGTAAGTTTAGAAAAATCGTTTATAAGACTAGTGATTGGAAAATAAATATAAAACCAGTATTTATCAAGGAAATAAAAGCTTTGTTTTTTAATATATATCCTGAAAATAGCAACTATATAAAAGTCAGGAATCATTACAGATTTTACTTAGTTATTTATGGTATAATATTTGCCGTTTATTTATCTGTAAATTAAATTACTTATGAAAAAGCAACTCCATTTTTTAATTTCGATCTTCGTTTTTTATTCGCTATCCATTTTTTCTCAAGACTGGAAACAAATGATGGATGATCCTACTTATAATATATATGAAGTAGTTGATGCGGCTGAATTATATTTTGAAGATGTAGATAAAACAAAAAAAGGATCAGGTTGGAAAAAATATCAAAGGTGGTTATTTGAAAATGAGCCTAAATTTTACCCAAGTGGAGATAGAATTAATGTCGATCCACATTATGCATCCAATGCCTATAAAGATTTTTATAAGAAAAACTCTTCTACTACAAAATCAATATTTGATAGCGATTGGGAAGAGCTAGGTCCTTATTATATAGAAGAAGTAACTGGTCATTATGCTGTAGGATTAGGAAGGGTAGAGTCATTTTATATAGATAATGATCCAAACATCATTTATCTAGGATCTCGTAGTGGTGGTTTTTGGAAGACTATTGACGGCGGACAAAATTGGATAAATACAACAGATGATTTAATTGCTACTGGAGTTAATACTATTGCTGTTAATCCAAATGATTCTAATAAGATTCTGATTAACATTAGAAATTCTAACAATGGAACAACTCATGGCATTTACCAGTCAATTGATGGAGGAGATAACTGGGGTATTACTAATTTTAGTCCAGAGAATTTAAACTGGGGTGGGTTAGGGACTAGTGATAGAATTAATTTAATAAAATATCACCCAACAATTCCAGATTTAGTTTTTATTGGAACCTCCAAAGGTTTATATAAATCTTATGATAACTTAGTTACATGGCAAACATCTGATATTGGTATTGATGATTATTATGCAGATATTGGTCAAATTGATTTTCATCCAACAAACAGTTCAATTGTTTACTTTTCTAGAACCAATGAAGATTCTAATATTTTAATATCCAATGATACGGGAACTAGCTTTAGTAATTCTGGTTCAATATTATTCAATAACTCTAATATTAAAATTTCTATATCAAATAATTGTGAAAACTGTATTTTTCTTGGTTCAAGTGATGGAATATGGAAATCAAGTGACTTGGGAGTAAGTTTTGAGTTGATTTCTGGTTCATATATAGACGAGATATCTAATTATGGAGCATTTGCGGTTAGTGATGTAAATTCTGATGTAATATTATATGGAGATATTGATACGCATATGAGTTTTGATGGTGGTGCTAATTTTGAAAAGACAACTTTTTGGTCTGAGGGTAATTCTAATTATGATCAAACTGGAACATATGTACATGCAGATTTAAGAGGTGCAGTTTGCATTGATGGTGTTTTCTGGGTAAACACTGATGGTTTGCTTTGTAAAAGTGAAGATAATGGTATAACATGGGAAATTTTTGAAGGACAGTCTATTAGAGAAAATTACAATTTAGG
>JAPKAF010000011.1 GCA_028825365.1 Flavobacteriaceae bacterium
ACTTTACTTCAGGGTATCAAAATGTCGCTGGTGATACCAGTGCAGATGTTGGAACCGCTGGAAGTGCTACGGCTTTAGGAACACTAACTACGGCGTCAGGAAGAAGCTCCTTTACTTCAAATAAAAATACTACAGCTAGCAATCAAGCCTCTGCTGCGTTAGGTATATCAACCACTGCAGATAATTTTGGAATGCTTGCTATTGGGGTAAATAATAGTGCTGGACTTGGAGACACCTCAATTGATGCTAATGATTATGGAGGTTATTATTTTGCTGATGGAGAATATACAGGCTCGAATCCGGGGGTAGCTTTTGTTATTGGAAATGGAGATATTGACTCCTCAAGTGGTCTTGCTGGTGCAAATTCGTCTAACGCATTCATAGTTAACTACGACGGGTCCGCTACTCTCTCTGGAGATTTAACAATTAATTCTGATGCAAGATTAAAGTCGAACATAATTACTCTAGGAAGTACATTATCTAAACTTCTTTTAATTGATGGAAAAAGCTACACAATGAAGACGAATGAATCCATTGTTAAAATTGGACTATTGGCTCAAGAAGTACAAAAAGTATTTCCTGAACTAGTCAAACAAGCTAATGACACTAAAGGAACATTGTCTGTAAATTATCAAGGAATGATTCCTGTTTTACTTAATGCAATAAAAGAGCAGCAAGCTCAAATTGACATTCTTAAAAAGTTAATTAAAAAAAGTAAATGAGATCTTTAATATCCCTGGTTTGCTTTATTTGTTTCAACTTTACTATTAGCTCTCAAGACCTAATAAATGTTAATAATTCTAAACACTTTAATTTAGCCTTAGATTTTGAAACTCGGGCAACAGCTTTGGTTAATCAAATGTCTCTGGAAGAAAAAATCTCTCAATTAGGTAATAATGCTCCTGCTATTCCAAGACTAGGAGTGTTAGAATATAACTGGTGGAATGAATGTTTACACGGGGTTGCTAGAGCTGGAACTGCAACTGTTTTTCCTCAAGCAATTGGGATGGCTGCAACATTTAATCCTAGTCTTATAAATGACGTTGCGGTAGTTATTAGTGACGAAGCTCGAGCAAAACATCATAAGGCTATTAGAAATAAAGATTACAGCCAGTACAAAGGTCTTACGTTTTGGTCTCCAAATATTAATATTTTTAGAGATCCTAGATGGGGACGAGGACATGAAACTTATGGTGAAGACCCCTACTTAACTGGGCAAATTGGAACTCAATTTGTTAAAGGACTTCAGGGAAATGATTCTAAATACATGAAATTAATAGCTACTGCTAAACATTTTGCAGTACATAGTGGGCCAGAATCCGAAAGACATTTTTTTAATGTTAATGTAAATGATAGAGATCTTTGGGAGACCTACTTACCTGCATTTAAAGACTTAATCGTAGACGCCAAGGCATATTCTGTTATGGGGGCTTATAACAGGGTAAATGGGGAGTCGGCTAGTGCTAGTAAATACTTATTACAAGATATTCTTCGTGATAAATGGGGTTTTAAAGGATATGTTGTTTCGGATTGTGGGGCAATCAATGATATTCATGCAAATCATAAAATAGTAAAAACCCCTGCCGAATCTGCAGCACTAGGAGTAATAAATGGTTGTGATTTAAATTGTGGTGGTATCTACCAAAACAACCTAAGTAATTCAGTAAAACTAGGTTTAATTAATGAAAATGAAATTGATACTGCGGTATATAGATTGTTTCTTGCAAGAATGAAGTTAGGAATGTTTGATCCTGCTAAAATTGTTTCTTATGCGCAAATTCCTTTTGACATTAATAACAGTAAAAAACATGATCAACTATCTTTAAAAACTGCTCTAAATTCAATGACCCTTTTAAAAAATGAAGGAGCTCTGCCAATTAATATAAATGTTATCAAGAAAATAGCAGTTGTTGGGCCTAACGCGGATAATATTAACGCTTTGCTAGGGAATTATCATGGTACTCCTTCAAATCCAATTACATTAATAAATGGCTTAAATAGTTATGTTGGAAAAAGACCTGAAATAACTTACTCTAAAGGGGTAGATTTAGTAAAGAATGGAGTTGAAAGTTTAAACATGTTAGATGATTCAGTTCTAGATGATGTTAAAAAAGCTGACTTGGCAATTTTTGTGGGTGGATTGGATGCTACTTGGGAAGGCGAAGAAATGCCTGGAGGAATTAATGTTAATGGGTTTTATAATGGAGACAGAACAAAAATAGAATTGCCAGAAATTCAACAAGAAGCAATTAGAAGTATGATAAAAACTGGCACTCCTGTAGTTCTGGTTTTAATGGCTGGTAGCTCAATTGCGTTAAATGGATTAGAAAAAGAATTAGAAGCAATTTTAATGGCCTGGTATCCTGGGCAAAGAGGTGGTGATGCTATAGCTAGTGTATTATTTGGGGATTATAATCCTGGCGGGAAATTACCTGTGACTTTTTATAGTTCAACTTCTGAACTCCCTGATTTTAAAGATTACAATATGCGGGCAGGCAAAGGATTCACTTACAGGTATTACAATGGAGTGGCGCTTTACCCATTTGGTCACGGATTAAGTTATTCAGATTTTGAGTATTCTAAGCTAAAAATTAATAAGCGTTCAATTGACGAAACAGAGACCTTTAAAATTTCATTTATGGTTAAAAACATCGGAGAATTTGATGGTGACGAAGTTGTTCAAGTCTATATAAAAGATCTTGAGTCAGACATACATATGCCGATTAAACAATTGAGAGAGTTTAAGCGTGTGGCAATAAATAAAAGCAATAAAATGTTGGTAGAATTTGAGTTCAGTGCGATTGAAGATTTACGCTATTACAATCCTTTGGAACAAAAATACATGGTAGAACAAGGAGCGTTTGAAATTCAAATAGGCTCATCTAGTCAAGATATTCGTTTAAAAGGAATAATTAATGTTAAGCCTACTCTAAATAAATGATAGTCAATTATATGATATCGATCTCAAAAAAGAGCTTAATAAAAATACTTATTTTAAGTGTTTTTATTTTGTGTATTACAAGCTTAAAAGCGCAAAGCTTAAATGAAATAGATAAAGCAATTACTATTAAAATAGATAGTATTATAACCCTTTTAACTGTTGAAGAAAAAATAGCAATGTGCCATGCACAGTCCAAATTTAGTTCTACTGGAGTCCCAAGATTGGGGGTTCCAGAATTATGGATGTCTGATGGGCCACATGGGATTCGTGCAGAAATGAATTGGGATAATTGGAACTATGCTAATTGGACAAACGATTACATCACTGCCTTTCCAGCCTTAACCTGTTTAGCAGCCACATTTAATCCGGCTTTATCCAAAGATTATGGGGTAAGTTTAGGGGAGGAGGCTAGATACAGAAAAAAAGATGTCTTACTTGGTCCAGGAGTTAACATATACCGAACTCCTTTAAATGGTAGAAACTTTGAATACATGGGTGAAGATCCGTTTTTAGCATCAACTATGGTTGTGCCTTACATTCATGGAGTTCAACAAAGCGGGGTTGCAACATGCGTGAAGCATTATGCGCTTAATAATCAAGAACATTCACGGGGTCATATAAATGTTGAGGTTAGTGATAGAGCTTTACATGAGATTTATTTACCAGCCTTCAAGGCTGCAATAATAGATGGAGAGTCTTGGTCTATAATGGGTGCGTACAACAAGTTTAGGGGGGAACATTGTTGTCATAATCAAATTTTACTAAATGATATTTTAAAGGATAAGTGGCGATTTGATGGAGTAGTGATTTCAGATTGGGGAGGAACTCATGATACAGATCAATCTATTTATAATGGATTAGATATTGAGATGGGGACTCCATCAAATAATAATATCTCAAAAAGATTTCCTTATAATAATAATTTTTTAGGACAGTCTTTTTTAGATAAAATAATTTCTGGACAGGTTAAAGAGTCTATTCTAGATGATAAAGTAAAGAGGATACTAAGACTAATGTATAGGACGTCTTTAAATAAAGACCGTCCTTTTGGGAGTATCAATAATAAGGCACATTCAAACACAGCTTACAAAGTTGCAACAGAAGGAATCGTTTTGTTAAAAAATAAGAATACTCTTTTGCCAATTGATAATTCGTCAGATTTAACAATAGCAGTTATTGGAGAAAATGCAACAAAATCAATGACCACTGGAGGTGGTTCTTCAGAATTAAAAGCGGCTAATGAAGTATCTCCTCTTAAGGGCTTACGCAAAAGGTTTAAAAATGCAAACATTATATATTCTTTAGGATACAGCTCAGAAAATAAGACTAAAAAAGATAAACTAAACTTAAAAAAAGAAGCAATATCAATAGCAAAAACAGCCGACGTAGTTTTCTTTATTGGTGGCTTAAATAAAAACAATTCTCAAGATTCTGAAGGAGCAGACAGACAGCATTATAATCTTCCTTACAATCAGGATGAGTTAATAGAGTCCATCGCTAAGGTTAACAAAAATACAGTAGTCGTTTTAATTAGCGGAAATGCAGTTAGCATGCCTTGGAGAAATAAAGTAATGTCGATAGTTCAGTCTTGGTATCTTGGCAGCGAAGCTGGAAATGCAATAGCATCAGTTTTAAATGGAGAGGTTAATCCTTCTGGAAAACTACCTTTTTCATTCCCTAAAAAACTCTCTGATAATGCTGCCCATTTTTACGGAAAATTATCTTACCCTGGCAATGGTGAAACTCAATACTATAAAGAAGATATTTTAGTAGGGTATCGATGGCACGATACAAAAAGCATAAAACCAGAATTTGCATTTGGATATGGCATGACGTACACCTCTTTTAAATTATCGAATATAATTTCTGACAAAAAGACTTACAATTCAGTAGGTACTATTAAAATAAGTTGCAAAGTAAAAAATACTGGTGATGTTACAGGAAAGGAAGTCATTCAAGTCTACGTGGGGAAAAAAAATTCAAAAGTAAAAAGAGCACTCAAGGAGTTAAAGGGATTTAAAAAGATTTCAATATTAAAAGGAGGCCTTGAAAAAATTGAAATTAAAATTGCTGTAGATAAACTTGCTTTTTATGATGAGAAAATTTCTGACTGGAATGTTGAAAAAGGAGATTATATCATTTATGTAGGCAATTCATCAGATAATATTTCAAAACAGATTCCAATAACAATTATATAAACTGATTTTTGATCTAAAATCAATTTATAATAACTCCATCTGCTAAGAAAGATATTTGGTATTCTGGTTGGGTGATTTTTTCAATTTCTTGAAGTGGTTTACCAGCATCCTCTGCATAATGCCTCAAAAGCTCAACACTAATAGTATCATGTTTTGCCTGCCCCTGCATGATAACTCTTTTATTTTCAGCTCCAGATTTAGGAACAAAAAATCCATAGTCTTTAAACCTGACTAGAATAGTATCTTGGTCTACTTTAACATTCATCCAGCATCCTTTTTTAGGGCATGTTGACAAAATAGTACCCTCTATTTTAGTTTCAACATTAACTTGATTTTCAACTAAATTTTTAACTTTGTTAAAGTCAATAATATTGTTAATTGATATTTTATCTCCGTAAAAATTTAATTCCCTAGGTTGATTTTCATTGCAAGAAAAAAAAGAAAGTATGGTTATATAGATTATTAATTTGTTCATTTGAAATATATTTATTTGATGTTCAAAGATAATTAAACTAAATTTATACTGTAATTCAATAAAACTAAAAAGATGAAACTTAAGTCACCCCTAAATCCATTAACAATAATTTGTGGCATTTTATTAATAACTATTTTTTCATGTAATACAAACCCTATGCTAGAAAAGTGGTCCAACAGTGATGCCAGTTATGGGGGAGTTCCTGCCTTTGATAAAATGAACCCAAATGATGTAAAAGAGGCTATGTTAAAAGGAATGGAATTAAGCCTTAGAGATTATAACACAATTGCTAATAATTTAGAGGATCCTACATTTGAAAATACCATTGAAGAAATGGAGAGATCTGGAAAGCTTTTAGATGATGTTTATTCTTATTATGGAATTTTATCGAGCAATATGTCAAGCCCTGAGTTTAGAACAATTCAAGGAGATTTAGCTCCAAAACTTTCTGAATACTCGTCTAAAATTAGCCAAAACGAAAAATTATTTAAAAGAATAAAAACTGTTTATGACAATTCATTGTTACAACCACTAAAGAGCGATCAACAAAGGGTTTTGGATCTAACTTATAAAAGTTTTGCAATGAGTGGAGCAGCACTAGATGCAGATAAAAAACAACGATATGCAGAAATTAATCTAGAGCTTTCTAGTTTATATAATGACTTTTCTAACAATGTTTTACACGATGAAGAAAACTATGTTACCTATTTAGATGAAACACAACTTGGTGGTTTGTCCGATGGATTTATAAAGTCTGCAAGTAATATAGCTAAAGACAAAGGTTTTGAAGATAAATATGCAATTACAAATACTCGATCTTCTATGGACCCATTGTTAACTTATTCAACAAATAGAAAAATAAGAGAAGTTGTATGGAAAAACTATTATTCAAGAGGGGATAACGGAGATGAGTTTGATAATAATAAAATTATTGCTCAAATATTACGATTAAGAAAAGAACGAGTTAGTTTATTAGGGCATGATAATTATGCTCAGTGGAGACTTCAAGACAGAATGGCTAAAACTCCAGAAAATGCAATGGAACTGATGGAAGCGGTATGGCCTGCAGCGATTGCTAGAGTTGATGAAGAAGTTGCTGATATGCAAAAAGTTGCTGATGATACCAGTAGCGAGAAAATAACGATAGAACCTTGGGATTATAGGTTTTACTCTGAAAAAGTTAGAAAAATAAAATATGATTTAGATTCTGATGAAGTGAAACAATATTTACAACTAGATAAATTAACAGATGCTATGTTTTATGTAGCAGGAGAATTATTTAACTTTAAGTTTACTGCTTTAGAGAAAGGTAAAGTCCCTGTCTTTCATGAAGATGTAAATGTTTGGGAAGTTGAGGACATAACAAGTGGAGAGCATATCGGCTTATGGTATTTAGATCCTTACGCTAGACAAGGTAAAAGATCTGGAGCTTGGGCTACAACTTATAGAAGTCACACAACAATGGATGGGAAAACAAATGTATTAGCCTCTAATAATTCTAATTTTGTAAAACCAGCTCCAGGAGAAGCATTATTAGTTTCTTGGGATGACGCTACAACTTTCTTCCATGAATTTGGCCACGCATTACACTTTTTCTCTTCAAATGTAAAATACCCAACTTTAAATGGTGGAGTAAGAGATTATACTGAGTTTCAGTCTCAACTACTAGAAAGATGGCTTTCAACTGATAGAGTTATAAATCAATTTTTAGTGCATAATAATACTGGCGAACCAATGCCTAAAGAATTAGTAGCTAAAATTAAAAAAGCTTCCACTTTTAACCAAGGTTTTGGTACGACTGAATATTTAGCTTCAGCTATTATGGACATGAAATTTCATTTAGCGGATCCTGAAAATATTGATGTTGACAAATTTGAAAGAGAAACTTTAGCTGATCTTAAAATGCCTTCAGAGCTTCCAATGAGACATAGAACACCACATTTTGGGCATGTTTTCTCTGGTGAAGGATATGCAACTGCTTATTACGGTTATATGTGGGCAGATGTATTAACTGCAGATGCATCAGAAGCATTTGCTGAAGCTCCAGGAGGATTTTATGACAAGGATGTTGCTAAAAAATTAGTAGATTATCTTTTTGCTCCAAGAAATTCAATAGACCCTGCGGAAGCGTACCGACTATTTAGAGGAAGAGATGCTAAAATAGAAGCATTAATGAGAGATCGTGGATTTCCTGTAATGAGTAACTAAAAATGGTAAACATAGAAATTATTGGTCTTATCGCTGCTGCTTTTACGACTTCCTCATTTTTACCTCAAGTAATTAAAATTTGGAAAACCAAACAGACTAAAGACATTTCGACTACAATGTATATTGCAATGCTAATTGGAACTGGGTTTTGGCTCTATTATGGGCTGATTATTGGCAGCTTAGCAATTATAGCGGCAAATGTTGTCTCTGGTTTTCTGGTTTTGTTTGTACTTCTTTTTAAGTTTATCTATAAAACCGACTGATATTTAAAGTATTTTTTTTAATAATACAAGTCAAAAGACTGTAAGTCATAGCCTTAGACAAATGTTATTCTTAAATTTGTTTGTAACTTAAATCTAAAAAAATGATTAAACATTATTTAAACGTTATACAAAATAATTACGCAAACTTTTCTGGTAGAGCAAGAAGATCAGAATATTGGTACTTTACACTATTTTACACTATCATGCTTTTTCTAGCAATGTTTCTTGATAGTTTATTAGGGACTACTTTTAATATGGAAATGATGGGGCAAAGTGTAGATCTGGGGTATGGCTGGATATATGTTGCGGTTGGAATATTGCATTTTGTACCTAGTCTTGCTGTTTGTGTTAGAAGACTGCATGATGTAGGAAAATCCGGATGGTTTTATTTAATAATTCTAATTCCAATAATTGGATTCTTTTGGATTCTTTTTCTTTTTTGCAAAAATGGTAATGAAGGAGATAACAACTACGGGGCAGACCCAAAAGCTTAGTTTTTACCAAATTTATTGTATAAAAAAACCATCTAATAGATGGTTTTTTTTATTCATATGAATCTAAAATAATTTAAGGGGTTGATGCTTTTATCAAATTTTAAATTATTCTGTCAAAAATCACAAATAATCTATTTATTTCCCTTTCCATTTTATATAATACATAGATTTAATAACTTAAATTTATGTAATCTGTAATTTTTATAAGTTTAAGCTAATTTCAAATTACTTATCTTTATTGAGCTAAATATTCATAACATCCTGTCATGCCTAGATATCATAAATTAGGAATAATTCCACCAAAAAGACATACCGTCTTTAAAGACAATAAGGGTAACTTTTATTATGAAGAGCTCTTTGGAACCATTGGTTTTGAGGGAATGTCTTCACTAATGTACCACACCCAAAGACCAACTCAGGTTAAAGAAATTAGAAAATCATACGATGTTTCGCCAAAAATTGCTGTATCTAAAAACATGAAGGCCTTAAAGCTTAATGGTTTTAAAGCTCCTCCAACTAATGACTATCTGGAAAGTAGAAAATGTATTTTAACCAATTCTGATTGTCAAATTATAGTGGCTGCACCAAAAAAATCTTTAACAGAGTATTTTTATAAAAATACAGATTCTGATGAGGTGATATTCATTCACAAGGGCTCTGGAAAACTCAGGACAATGCTTGGAAATATTGAATTTAAGTATGGTGATTATTTGGTTATTCCTAGAGGAATAATTTATCAGATTGAATTTAAAGATGAGGACAATAGACTATTCATAGTAGAATCAAAAAGCCCTGTGTACACCCCTAAAAGATATAGAAATTGGTTTGGACAACATGTAGAAGGAGCCCCATATTGCGAGAGGGATCTTCACCCTCCTACTGAGTTAGAGACGAATAATAAAACTGGAGATTTTTTAATTAAGGTTAAAAAACAGGATATGATTCACGAATATATTTATGCCGCACATCCTTTTAGTGTTGTCGGCTGGGATGGCTATAATTTTCCATATAAATTCTCTATACATGATTTTGAACCAATAACAGGAAAAATTCATCAACCACCTCCGGTACATCAAACTTTTGAAACTAATAAGTTTGTTATTTGCTCATTTGTTCCTAGACTTTATGATTATCATCCAAACTCTGTTCCGGCGCCATACAACCACAGCAATATAGATTCAGATGAAGTAATTTACTATGTAGATGGAGATTTCATGAGCAGAAACGATATTAATAAAGGAAGCATAACACTGCATCCAGCGGGGATACCTCACGGACCTCACCCGGGTGCAATGGAAAAAAGTATTGGCAAAAAAGAAACTTTAGAACTAGCTGTAATGGTTGACACCTTTAGTCCGTTAATGGTAACAGAAGAAGCGGTCAAAATTACAGAAGGTTCATACCACACTTCATGGTTAAATAAAAAATAAAAACAATAAATGGAATCAGCAAAAAGTATAGACGAATTACAAAACTTCAATTTTGAAATAAAAAAAATATTTGATGATGCGCAGGATTTTCTACCTATTATGGGTACAGATTATATTGAGCTATATGTAGGTAACGCAAAACAAAGCGCTCACTATTATAAAACTGCTTTTGGTTTTCAATCCGAAGCATATGCAGGACTTGAAACTGGCAAAAAAGACATCGCATCTTATGTGTTAAAACAAGGAAAAATTAGATTAGTCTTAACCACTTCACTTGAAAAAGGAAGCATTATAAATGAGCATATTGATAATCATGGAGATGGGGTTAAAGTAATCGCTCTTCATGTTGAAGACGCAACTAAGGCATTTAATGAAACTGTAAAAAGAGGGGCAAAACCATATTTAGAACCAACAAAAGAGGAAGATGAAAATGGGTCTGTGATTAAGTCTGGTATTTACACCTACGGAGAAACGGTTCACCTTTTTATTGAGAGAAAAAATTACTCAGGTGTGTTTTTACCCGGCTATTCCAAGTGGGAATCTCATTACAACCCTAAAGATATAGGCTTAAAATATATTGATCATGTCGTTGGCAATGTGGATTGGGACGAAATGAACATTTGGTGTAAGTTTTACCAGGAAGTTATGGGGTTTGCTCAAATAATATCGTTTGATGATAAAGATATCTCAACTGAGTTTACGGCTCTAATGAGTAAAGTAATGAGCAATGGAAATGGCAGAATAAAGTTTCCAATAAATGAGCCTGCAGATGGAATAAAAAAATCTCAAATTGAAGAATATTTAGACTTCTATAATGGCCCTGGGGTACAGCACCTTGCTTTGGCAACTGATAATATAGCAGAAACTGTTACTGAAATGAAAAATAGAGGGGTAGAGTTCTTGTATGTCCCTGAAACATATTATGATGATCTACTAGACAGGGTTGGGGAAATAGACGAAGATCTTAGTACATTAAAAGAGCATGGAATTCTTATTGACAGAGATGAAGAAGGTTACCTGTTACAAATTTTTACAAAACCCATACTAGACAGACCAACAATGTTTTTTGAGATAATTCAAAGGAAAGGTGCTCAGTCCTTTGGAAAAGGAAATTTCAAAGCTCTTTTTTCAGCAATTGAAAGAGAACAAAAAAATAGAGGAACGTTATAATTTAATATTAATCTATTGAAATAAAACAATTGAAACTCAATAACGTAACTAAAAAACTACCTAAATATCTACATAAGTTTATTGTAAAACAGCCTTATGAAGAATATACTGCCCAAAATCAGGCAGTGTGGAGATATGTTATGAGGTTAAACATGAGTTCTCTAAAGAAAGTTGCCCATAGCTGTTATATCGATGGACTAAATAAGACTGGAATTGTTGAAGATTTTATTCCTGAAATGGAAGGGATGAATAGAATTCTAAAAAATATAGGTTGGGCTGCTGTTTCTGTTGATGGTTTTATTCCTCCTAATGCATTTATGGAATTTCAATCCTATAATGTTTTAGTTATTTCATCTGAAATAAGAACAATTGATCATATTAAATACACTCCTGCGCCTGATATAATTCATGAGGCTGCAGGACATGCTCCAATTATTGCTAATCAAGAATACTCTGAATACTTAAGACGGCTAGGAGAAATTGGGTGTAAGGCTATTTCTTCACCAAAAGATGACGAAATGTATGAGGCTGTTAGGCTACTTTCTATTTTGAAAGAAAACCCTAATTCTAGTAAAAAAGATATTGAGGAAGCTAACAACAGTGTTAATCGTTTGCAAAACGAAATGGGCGAGCTTTCTGAAATGGCAAAAATTAGAAACTTACACTGGTGGACTGTTGAATATGGTTTAATTGGAGATCTTAATAATCCAAAAATATATGGAGCAGGATTATTATCGTCCATTGAAGAAAGTCAAGCGTGTCTTGAAAAAAAAGTTAGAAAGATTCCATACTCAATTGATGCTGCTAATGTAAATTTTGATATTACGAATACACAACCTCAGCTATTTGTGGTCCCTGACTTTTCTAAACTAAGCTTTGTTTTAGAAAAATTTGCAAACACAATGGCAATAAGGACCGGAGGGTTAAATGGAGTTAGAAAACTAATTGACTCCAAAACAATGGGGTCGGTTGAACTAAGTAGTGGGGTTCAGGTTTCTGGACATTTTACAAATGTTATTCAAAAAAATAAAAAGACTATCTACTTTAATACTAGTGGAGAAACTGCTATTTCGGTTAACGGAAAAGAATTAATTGGTCACGGGAAAGAATACCACAAAGTTGGCTTTGGAAGCCCTGTTGGAAAGTTAGAGGGAATAAATATTGCCATCGAAAATATGTCTCCGAAAGATTTAAAGAGAAATGGAATTGTTGAGGGTAAAAAAGTAATTCTTAATTTCGAAGGAGGTATAAAAGTAGAAGGGGAGATTATTACTGGTAAAAGAGACTTACAAGGAAAAATAATCCTCATTTCTTTTAAAGATTGTAGGGTAACCTATTTAGAGAAAGTACTATTTGATCCAAGCTGGGGGGTTTATGATATGGCTGTTGGTGAAAATATAACATCTGCTTTTGCTGGACCTGCATCAACAGATTCGTTCAGTGATATTTATTCTATTTCAGACAAAAAAACCAATAAAATAATTTACTCAAAAGCTGATCAAGAAATACATAAACTGTATAAGAGCCTTAGAGTCTTTAGGGAAAATAAAACATTTGACAGTAAGGTTTACACAGATCTTTTTAAAGAAATTAAAGAAAACTGCCCTGATGAATGGCTAATCTTATTAGAGCTTTACGAAGTCGTTTATTTTAACGATATAACTTTAGCAAAAGAAGTGCATATAGAGCTAGTTAGACTAAAAAGAAACAAAAATCTTAAACAATTAATTTGTGATGGATTAGATTTAATTAAAAAACATTGATTTATGAATACATGGATTAAAATTGACAAAAACTCTGATTTCAGTATCTATAATTTACCTTTTGGAGTATTTTCTGCAAAGTTAAAAACTAAAAGAGTTGGTATAGCTATTGGAAATATGGTTTTAGACTTAGAAGCCATTGGTGCTCTAGGTGTTTTTGATGAGTTAAACTTTAACAAAAAGGTTTTTGTTTCAGACTCCTTAAACGACTTTATTTCTCTTGGAAAACAAATCACGGTTAAAGTTAGAGAGATCGTTCAAAATGAGCTTTGTGATAAATCATCTATTTTAACGAGTAATCCTTATGTCTTTTTAAAACAGTCAGATGTCAATATGCATCTGCCAATTAGAATTGGGGACTATACTGACTTTTATTCTAGCATAGAACATGCTACTAATATTGGCACAATGTTTAGAGACCCAAAAAATGCACTTCTTCCAAACTGGAAACACCTTCCTGTAGGATATCATGGAAGAGCATCTTCAATTGTTGTCAGCGGAGAAAACATATACAGACCCAAGGGGCAGGTATTGTTAAACGACAATACGAAGCCAGAATTTCAAAAATCATCAAGGGTAGATTTTGAGCTAGAAATGGGGTTTGTAATAGGTAAAAACACAAATTTAGGGGATACTGTTTCTACAAAAGAAGCAGAAGATTTTATTTTTGGGAAGGTTTTATTTAATGATTGGTCTGCCAGAGACATTCAAAAATGGGAATATGTTCCATTAGGTCCTTTTTTGGCTAAAAGTTTTGCTTCGTCTATTTCCCCTTGGATAGTTACACTTGAAGCATTAGAACCTTTCAAAACCATTGGACCAATTCAAGATCCAAAAGTACTTCCATACTTAGGTTTTGAAGGAGCTAAAAATTATGACATAAACTTAGAGGTATTTATACAGCCTGAAAAACAAAATGAAAAAACAGTTAGTCTTTCAAATTTCAAATTCATGTATTGGAATATGTGCCAACAAATAGCTCATCATACAAGTAACGGCTGTAATATAAATGTTGGAGACATGATGGCTTCAGGTACGATTAGTGGTAAAGACACAAATTCTTATGGCTCAATGCTAGAGTTATCTTGGGCAGGGTCCAAACCTCTTGACTTAGGTAATGGTATTACTAGGAAATTTATTGAAGATAACGATACGGTAATAATGAGGGGGTATTGTGAAAAAGGAGATGTTAGAGTTGGTTTTGGAGAAGTAAAAACTAAGTTATTAAAAACTCGTTAAATTAATATTTATGAATAATATAAAATCAATTGACCCCTCAGAACTAGAAACTAAAGAAGTGCATAAGATACTTTTATCCTCTATAGCTCCAAGGCCTATAGCGTTTGCAAGTACAATAGACGCTAAAGGAAGTGTAAACTTAAGCCCCTTTAGTTATTTTAATGTTTTTAGCTCTAATCCCCCTATTTTAATATTTTCTCCATCTAGAAGAGTGAGAGACAATACTACTAAGCATACCTTAGAAAATGCTAAAGAAACAAAAGAAGTTGTAATAAATATAGTTAACCATTCCATTGTTGAACAAATGTCTAAATCTAGTCGTGAATATGATAAAGGGGTCAATGAATTTATTGAAACTGGTTTAACACAAGTACAGTCTTTGAAGGTTAAGCCACCAAGAGTTTTAGAATCACCAATCTCATTTGAATGTATCGTAAATAATATTGTTTCTCTTGGAGATTCTGGAGGGGCGGGCCAGCTAGTAATAGCTAAAGTAGTTCAGATTCATATTAACAAAGACTACTTAGACTCAGAAGGAAATATTGATAGTGAAAAGTTAGATTTGGTAGCAAGAATGGGTGGAGATTGGTACACCAGAGTAAATAAAGACAGTATGTTTAAAATTCCTAAACCTTGAAATTGGAAGAAAAAATAAAACTAATTTGGGACTTCAGAGGACCTAACTGTAGTAAAACTGCAGAACATTATCAAATTCATTTATCTGAATTTCTAACTAGTTGTAACACCTCATATTTTGAGTTTGGTGGCAAAGAACTAAACGAACTACATTATATCGTTTTTCTAGTTGTGTCTAAAAATACAATGAAATATTTCAGAGACAAGCTTAAGCCTAACCGTGGTGAGATTGCTTAATTAAGTTAAAAACTTACACAACGTGTTAGCTTGTGTTAATTGAACAATAATTAATGATACGAAAAGCAACGTTAAAAGATTTAGATGCGATATTAAAAATCACGAAGTCCTGTGCTGAAAAATTGATATCAAAAAATATATTTCAATGGAACGACTCATATCCAAGCCGAAAAGCTTTTAAAAATGACATACATAACGATTGGCTATATGTTAGAGAAGAAAAAGGAAAGGTCATAGGTAGTATTTGTATTTCTGACTTTATGGATGAAGAATATATAGCAGTAAAGTGGCTTTCAACAAATAATAATAATATTTATATTCACAGATTAGCTATTGATCCAACACACCAGGGTCAGGGCTTTGCTCAAAAGATGATGAATTTTGCAGAAAATTTTGCAAAGAAAAATGATTATCAATCAATTCGGTTAGATACTTTTTCAATGAACTCGAGGAATCAAAGGTTTTATAAACAAAGGGGTTATAAAAAATTAGGCAGTATATTTTTTCCTAATCAAAGTAAAGAACCCTTTTATTGTTATGAGCTTGTACTATGAAGTTATTAAAATATAGTCAAATACATAAACTTGCAATACCCGCAGTGATTTCTGGAATTGCAGAACCGATACTATCAATAACAGATACGTTAATTATAGGTAACGTAGAGCATAATTCAATGGAGGCTCTTGGCGCTGTTGGGATAGTTGGAACTTTTTTATCAATGCTCGTTTGGGTTTTCGGACAAAAGAGAAGCATAATTTCTTCAATAGTTTCTCAGGCTGTTGGAGCTAAAAAAATTGAAGAAATAAAGTCATTACCTTCACAAGCAATTTTTATAATTTTATTGCTTAGTCTTCTAATTATTGGGGTAACATACCCTTTTGCTGAAAACTTATTTGGGTTCTATAATGCTTCAGGATTAGTTTTAGAATATAGTGTAGATTATTATAAGATAAGAGTTATTGGAATTCCATTTACGCTAATTACTATTGGAATATTTGGAATATTTAGAGGTCTTCAAAACACAATCATCCCTATGACAATTGCAGTTGTTGGAACTTTATTAAATATAGTTTTAGATGTGCTATTTGTGTATGGTCTAGAGGGTGTGATTAATCCAATGCATATAAATGGGGCAGCTTATGCTAGTGTGATTGCTCAATTAATTATGGCTTGTTTGGCGGTGCTATTATTGTATAAAAAAACTAAAATCACATTACAGTTTAGTCTACCTTTTAATAAAAAAATAAAAGATTTTTTATCAATGTTCTTTGATTTAATCATTAGAACTCTAGCTTTAAATATAGCTTTATATTTTGGCAGCTCTTTTGCTGCAAAATTTGGAAATGAATTTATAGCCGCCTACACAATAGCAATAAACTTATGGTTTTTAGGAGCATTCATAATTGATGGTTATTCAAGTGCTGGAACAATACTTGCAGGTAAGCTATTTGGTGAAAAATCATATAAAATACTTGTTGATCTCGCAATTAAACTCACTATAATTGGTTTTCTTTTAGGGCTATCTATTTTGGGTATTGGAATGATTTTTTATGATTATATAGGAGCAGTATTTACTCAAGAAGTAGTGGTTTTAAAAGAGTTTTATAATGTTTTATGGATTGTGTTGATAATGCAACCTTTATGCGGGATTGCATTTATTTATGATGGTATTTTTAAAGGATTGGGGTGGATGAAAGAGCTTAGGAATGTGCTTTTATTCTCAACCTTTATAGTTTTTATACCAACTATATTGCTCGCAGACAATTTTGGCTATAAGTTAGAGGGTGTTTTCTTTGCATTTACACTGTGGATGATAGCTAGAGGTGTTTCTTTAATTATTAAATTTTATAAAACTTGTGTTCCACTTGCACAAAAAATGTAAATTTGAATAAAATTAAACAAATGTCAACTATTAGAATTACTAAACGATTTTCATTTGAAGCAGGTCATGCCCTTTATGGGTATGATGGAAAATGTAAGAATGTACACGGGCATAGTTATAAACTCTATGTTACCGTTATCGGCAGCCCAATAACAGATACATCAAATGTAAAACTTGGAATGGTGATTGACTTTGGAGATCTTAAAAAGATTGTAAGGCAAGAGATTGTAGATAAATTTGATCATGCTACTATATTTAACAAAAATACGCCACATATTAAACTAGCAAAAACCCTTAAAAATGAGGGGCATAATGTTTTATTGGTAGACTACCAACCAACGAGTGAGTGTATGGTTTCAGATTTTGCTGAGAAAATCTCAAAAAGATTACCAACAAATGTTAAGCTTTACTCTTTAAGGTTACAGGAAACTGAGACTTCTTATGCCGAGTGGATCTCTTCTGAAAATTAATTAAAAATTTAAGTTTGATAACTTTAGACACAAATAAAAAAATATATTTTGCTTCTGACAATCACCTAGGTAACCCAGATTTTCAGGCTAGTATTGGAAGAGAAAAAAAGTTTGTTGCATGGCTCGATGAAATAAAAAGTGATGCAGGTGCTGTTTTTTTACTTGGTGACTTATTTGATTTTTGGTTTGAGTACAAGTCTGTAATTCCTAAAGGGTTTGCGAGAACCTTTGGGAAACTAGCTGAAATATCAGACATGGGTATCCCAATTCATTTTTTTGTTGGTAACCATGACCTTTGGGTAAATGATTATTTTAAAAAGGAGCTAAATATAGAGGTACACCATAGCCCAAAAGAGTTTATTATAAATAATAAAAAGTTTTTTATTGGTCACGGGGACGGTTTAGGGCCTAAAGACAAATCTTTCAAGCTATTAAAAAAGATTTTTACGAATTCTTTTTATCAATTCTTGTTTAGGTGGATACATCCTGATTTAGGCATTCCTTTTGGACAATATATGTCTCAAAAAAACAAAGATAAATCACTAAAAAATGATTTAATTTTTAATGGTAATGATGAAGAGTGGCTCACAAAATATTGTAAACTAAAGCTAGAGACAAATCATTATGATTATTTTGTCTTTGGTCACAGGCATTTACCCCTAGACATTAAGCTTAGTGAAACCTCGACGTATTTTAACCTAGGTGACTGGATAAGTCACTTCACGTATTGTTCTTTTGACGGCAAAGAAATGAAATTGTCAAAATACTAGATTCCTTTTTCATCCTCAGTAAGATCAAGTTTTCTAAAACTTGGAGAGATAAGTGCTGTAGAAACTGCACTTAACAAAGTAATCGTTCCTCCAAAAACAACCGCAGTTACTGTTCCCATTAATTTAGCGGTTACTCCACTTTCAAAGGCTCCTAGCTCATTGGATGACCCAACAAAAATAGAATTTACAGATGCCACTCTTCCGCGAAGATGGTCTGGGGTTTTTAATTGTAAAATAGTCTGCCTAATAACCATTGAAATTCCATCTGTCAAGCCATAAAGAAAAAGAGACAAGACTGACACCCAAAATATGGAGGAAATCCCAAATGAAATTATGGATATTCCAAAGCCAAATATTGCGATTAATAATTTAGTTCCAGCATTTTTAGTTATCGGTATATATGCTGCAATAAACATAGTTATTAGCGAGCCAACTGCAGGTGTGGCTCTTAATACTCCGAAAACCTCTGAAGGCTCCATGCCTACAGGAATTTGAATAATTTCTGTAGCATAAATAGGTAGTAGTGCAATTGCTCCTCCAAATAATACCGCTACCATATCTAAAGTAATTGCCCCCAGAATTGCTTTAGAGTTATAGACAAATGAAACCCCTTCTTTTAAGCTTTTAAAAATATTTTCGCCAATTTTAGGATTTAAAATTGGCTTTCTTTTGATAAAAAACAGTGTGATTAAGGAAATTAAAACCCCTATTAATACAATACCCATAGAGCTATTTACTCCGATCGAGTGTATAGAGAATCCTGCGAATGCTGGGCCTAAAACAACTCCCATTTGCCAAACAGAACTACTCCAGGTAGCTGCATTGGCGTAAGTGTTTTTCGGTACAATTAGTGCAACTAAAGAAAAAATAGTGGGGCCAAAAAAAGCTCTAATAAAGCCTCCAATAAAAACCAGCATATATATTAAGTAAAGAATAGTTTGACTTGAAAATAAAGATTCTGATTGTGGACTAGTTACTAAATAAAAACCAACACTAACAGTTAAAAATGCAATGATACAGTAGATTAATAAATTCCTCTTTTCTTTTTGATCTACAATATGACCTGCAAAAAGAGCCATAGAAACGGCGGGGACAACTTCCATTAAACCAATTAGTCCTAATGAGAGTGGGTTTTTTGTAATTTCCCAAACCAACCATTCAACAATTATAAATTGCATTGACCAGGAAAAAACTAATATAAACCTAACAAATAAAAAAATGTTAAACTCTTTAAATCTAAGAGATGAATATGGGTCAGCTTTAATATTACTATCAATCATTGTTTTTTATGTCTAATACTTTTAATTGGGTAGACTTTACGCCATTCCAGTTGTTTTCGTCAATATTAAATACTGCTTTAAATTCAGCTTTATTTTTTATTAAAGGTAATTTATCTCCTAGGCCAAATCCAATAGATTTAAATACAGTAGAATTCTTTTGCAATAAAGATAGCTTTAAATGTTTGTCTTCTTCTCCGACTGTTTTACCGTAGCCGCTATCGGTTAAGTTTTCAGAGCAAAAAACTGGTTGTTTATTCGCTGGCCCAAATGGAGCAAACTGTTTTAATATTCTATAAAACTTTGGTGTTATTTCTACTAATTCAATTTTTTCGTCTACCAATATAACTGGGCTCAATGATTTTTTATCAATGTTTTTTTCTACATACTCTTCAAAACATTTCTTAAAAGCTAAATAATCTTCTGGTTTTAAAGTTAGGCCAGCAGCATATTTGTGTCCTCCAAATTGAATTAAGTGAACTTTGCATGCTTCTATAGCATTATACACGTCAAACCCTTTAACGGACCTAGCAGATGCTGCAAGCACATCGTTACTCTTTGTGAAAACTAATGTAGGTTTATAGTATTTTTCTATTAGCCTAGAAGCTACAATTCCAATTACGCCTTTATGCCAATCCTCTTGAAAAACGACTGTACTAAAGTTGTTTTGTTCTTTATTATCGACTATTTGTTTTAACGCCTGAGCAGTGATAATCTTGTCCAAGCCTCTTCTTTCTAGATTAAATTCATCAATTTCTTTTGAAAAAGATATAGCATTATCAAAACTTTCTTCCATTAATAACTCAACAGCATTGTTTCCGTGTTTTATCCTACCTGCTGAGTTAATTCTAGGAGCAATAAAAAATGAAACCTCGCTCAAGGTTATTTCTGGCTTATTAATTCCTCTAATTATTGCCTTAAGACCTGTGGTAGGAGAACTGTTTATAACCTTTAATCCAAAATGGCATAAAGTTCGATTCTCGCCTACTAACGGGACTAAGTCAGCGCCAATTGCAACAGATACTAAATCTAAATAGCTTTCAACATTTGAATCCCAATGCTCTTGTGAAATACTTAGTGCTTGAATTAGCTTAAATCCTATTCCGCATCCGCATAAAAACTTAAATGGATAGTTGCAATCTTTTCTCAAGGGGTTTAGTACTGCTATGGCCAAAGGGATTGTTTTTCCTGGTTTGTGGTGATCACAAATGATATAATCAATATTTTTTTTATTAGCGTAACTCACTTTATCCACAGCTTTAATTCCACAATCCAATGCTATAATTAAAGTAAAATCATTGTCTGAGGCGTAGTCAATTGACTTAAATGATATTCCATAACCCTCATCATATCTATCCGGAATATATGTCCCAATTTGATTATTTGTATTAGATCTTAAAAATTTACAAACTAAAGCAACTGAAGATGTTCCGTCCACATCATAGTCTCCGTAAACTAATATATTTTCATTGTTTTTAATAGCTTCCAAAACCCTGTCCACAGCTTTATCCATGTCTTTCATTAGATATGGATCATGTAAATCTTTTAAAGAAGGTCTGAAGAATTTTTTAGCTTGCTCAAATGTTTTTATTTTCCTTGAAACTAGCAAAGAAGCTACTGTGTTAGAAACATTTAACTGCTTAGAAAGAGATAGAGTTTCTTTGGATGTATCAATATTGTTAACCTCCCAATTCATTATTTTAAATTGTGGAAGTGATTAGATGTATTAACCTCAGAAAATTTCCTAAACATTTCCATAACACCACAATATTTAGTTACAGATAGTTCCACAGCTCTATTAATTTTTTCTTCATCTAGATTAGGTCCATAAAAATGGTATTCTAAATTAACCTGTTTATAATACCTTGGGTGTTCGTCTGTTAATTCGGCAGAAGTATTCATTTTAAAATCTGTTAATGTAACCTTCATCTTGTCAAGTATTGAAATAACATCTAATCCAGAGCACCCTGCAAGGGAAGATAGCATTAAGACCTTTGGGCCAGAAATATTATCTTCTTCATTCCCTCCAGATCCAAGTGTTAATTTAGAGTTATTTGGATTTAAAGATTCAAATATTAAATCTCCCTTCCATGATGTTGTTATTTTATCAGCCATAGTTTTATTTGTGTCTTTGAATTATTATTACTATTTCCCCTTTGGGTTTATTTATATTAAAATGAGCTTCAAGATCTTTAGAAGTCCCTCTTAAAGTTTCTTCATATAATTTAGAGATTTCTCTAGAAATAGACAGCTGAGTTTCTTCACCCAAATAAAGTGAAATATCCTTTAGTGTTTTTAATAATTTATGAGGAGATTCATATAATATAATTGTTCTTTTTTCATCAATTAAAAATTTAAACCTAGTTTGTCTGCCTTTTTTAACAGGCAAAAACCCTTCAAAAACAAACTTGTCATTAGGAAAACCTGAGTTTACCAGTGCAGGGATTAAAGCCGTTGGCCCAGGAAGACAATCAATTTCTATTTCATTCTCTACACATTCTCTTACCAAAAGAAAGCCTGGATCAGAAATTGCAGGGGTGCCTGCATCACTGATTAAAGCAATACTAACTCCTGATTTTAACTTCTCTATAATACTTTCTAGTACCCTATGTTCGTTGTGCATATGATATGAAATCATAGGGGTTTTTATTTCGTAATGGTTTAGCAATTTAATTGATGTTCTAGTGTCTTCCGCAAGTATTAAATCAACATGGTTGAGTGTTTCAACTGCTCTAAATGTAATGTCTTTTAAGTTGCCTATAGGAGTTGGAACAATATATAGTTTATTCATGCTTTATATTTATTTAAAACTTTTTAAGATATTATTAAATTGATGAGTGATTTTTGATAAATTTACTTTCTCAACTGTTTTTAAAAAAATACCTTAACTAATAATAAAATTACAAAATGTTTCTCGAAAATACTTTGAAATATAATAAACAATTTGGCTGGATCGAAGTAATCTGCGGCTCAATGTTTTCTGGTAAAACTGAAGAACTCATTAGAAGATTAAAAAGAGCAAAGTACGCTAACCTTAAAGTAGAAATTTTCAAGCCGACGGTTGATGTGAGATATGAAAGTGACATGGTTGTGTCCCACGACGAAAATGAAATAAGGTGCACTCCGGTTCCTGCAGCTGCCAACATTCCAATTTTAGCAGATGACTGTGATGTGATAGGAATAGACGAAGCTCAGTTTTTTGATAATGAAATCGTTAATGTTTGTAATTTTTTAGCAAATAAAGGGATTCGGGTAATTGTAGCGGGGCTTGATATGGATTACAAAGGAAATCCATTTGGTCCAATGCCAAACTTAATGGCTACAGCAGAATTTGTAACCAAAGTTCACGCAATTTGTACTAGGACAGGAGGCTTGGCTCAATACAGCTATAGAAAAGCGGAGGACGACAACTTGGTATTATTGGGAGAAACAAACGAATATGAACCCCTAAGTAGGCAAGCGTATTTCAAAGTACACCAAACTAAGTTGAATGAAATAACGGTTAACGATCCTGAACAAATCATAAGTAATAATGATGTCTAATAATAAAGGTACTTTTATTGAAATTAATTTAAATTCCTTAGAAAGTAACTTTAATTACATTAAGTCAATAGTAGCTAAAAAAACAAAGGTTCTAGCTGTTATAAAGGCTTCTGCTTACGGAAGTGACCCTGTACAAATAGCTAAGTTTCTAGAAAATCTAAATGTAGATTATTTTGCGGTAGCATATGTGCCTGAAGCGGTAAGGCTTAGGTTGTCAGGGATTAAAAAGCCAATATTAGTTTTTCATCCCCAGGCGTGTAATTTAAACACTCTAATTCAACATAAATTAATACCTACATTATATTCTTTTAAAATATTGGATTTATTTAAGCACGCTTTAATTAAAGAAAAGATTGAAAACTATCCGGTTCACTTAAAAATAAATACTGGGTTAAATAGAATTGGATTTAATTCAAAAGAAGTCCCTAAACTAATTGATTCAATTAATAATGACGGTCTTATTAAAATAGATGGCATATATTCTCACCTTGCTGCAAGTGAAGACAAGCATGAGTTAGGGTTTAGTTTAAAACAAATTAATCTGTTTAAAAAATCTTTCACAAAAATAGTTGAAAACATCAAAAACAAACCTATAATACACGTTTGTAATACCTCTGGGGCTATTAGTTTTCCTGATGCACACTTTGATATGATTAGGTCTGGAATAGGTCTATATGGATTCTCTAACAAGCTAACTAAGCCAGGGAATCTTGTGCCTGTCATCAGCTTAAAATCTATAATTTCACAAATTAATGATATAAAAAAAGGAGATAGTGTGGGTTACAACCGAGGCTATATTTCGAAGGACAAACTAAGGGTTGCCACAATACCCTTAGGGCATGCAGATGGCATTTCTAGAATTTACGGAAACGGAAAAGGTTTTGTTTATATAAATAATAAAAAAGCAAATATTATTGGAAATGTATGTATGGATATGTTGATGGTTAACGTTTCTAATATTGACTGTAAAGAAGGTGATGAGGTTATTGTTTTTAACGAAAAATACACCGCAGAACAATTAGCGGAATCTGCAGGCACTATTTCTTACGAGCTACTAACAGCTTTGTCCCAAAGAATTAAAAGAAAATTTCTAGATTAAGTATTTGAATTCTTACTTTTGAAACTTCTTAAGTATTCAAAATTTATTAAATGAGAATAGCAGTAATTGGTGCGACGGGTCTGGTTGGTTCAGTTCTTTTATCTATAATGGAGGAAAGAAATTTTCCAGTATCCAAATTAATCCTAGTGGCTTCAAAAAAAAGTGTAGGAAAAAAAATATTTTTCAAATCAGAGGAACACTTAGTTGTATCAATGGAAAGTGCTATAAATTTAAAACCCCAAATCACACTTTTTTCAGCAGGTAGCGAAACTTCTTTAATGTGGGCGCCAAAGTTCGCATCAATTGGTAGTGTAGTAATTGACAACTCTTCAGCTTGGAGAATGGACCCATCTAAAAAATTAATTGTGCCAGAAATTAATGCTAATTCATTAACAAAAAAAGATAAAATAATTTCTAGTCCGAATTGCTCTACAATACAATTAGTTATGGCGCTAAATCCTTTACATACTAAGTATGGCATTAAAAGATTGGTTGTTTCAACTTATCAATCTATTACTGGTACAGGGGTTAAAGCAATCAAACAACTAGAAAATGAAATAAATGAAGTTGAAGGTGAAATGGCTTACCCTCATAAAATACACAAAAATGCTATACCTCAATGCGATGATTTTCTAAGCAATGGTTATACAAAAGAGGAAATGAAGCTGGTTAATGAAACTAAAAAAATATTGAACGACTACTCTATATCTATAACTTCTACCGCAGTCAGAATTCCTGTGCTAGGAGGCCATAGTGAGTCTGTAAATATAGAGTTTAACGAAAATTATGAGTTATCTGAACTAATAAAGTTGCTTTCAAACACAAAAGGGGTAAAGGTTTCAGATGATATTAAGAAAAACCACTACCCGATGCCTTTATCTTCAGTCGGGTTAGATGATGTTTTTGTGGGGCGAATTAGAAGAGATGAATCTAGAATAAATTCATTAAATATGTGGATAGTAAGTGACAATCTTCGTAAAGGGGCTGCTCTAAATACAGTGCAAATAGCAGAGCATCTTATTGAAAATACAATTAAATAAAGGCAGAATATAAAACTCAAAAAAAATTATTAAGGGGTCGTTTAAAGTAGCTCTGCTAGTTCAATTCCGACGTTTGTACCAATTGCAATGCCCATTCCCCCAAGCCTTACCCCGCAATAAACATTGTTCGATAGTTGTTTTGAAATGGCTGTTTTTTTCTTTCCAACACCCATAATACCACTCCACCTTTGTTCAATTTCAAAGTGAGTTTCCGGTAAAATAACCTCTTTTAAAAGTCTTTCTAGTTTAGACTGTATCACTTTTGTTAACCCAAACTCTGTTGTGTTTTCAGACTGAAAATCTAAGTTCCTGCCTCCTCCTAACAAAATCCTATTATCAATGTTTCTAAAATAATAGTAGCCTTCATCTAGGTGAAAAGTTCCAGCAATGTTAAGATTCTTAATGGGCTTGGTAATAAGAACTTGTGCGCGAGCAGGAACAACATTTTCCTGAATTATCGAATTAGAAAATCCATTTGTTGCAATAAATAACTTTCTACACTTAATAGTGAATTGATTTGTTTTAAGTAAAACAGATGATTTGAGATCTTCAAACCCCTCTAAAGAAACATTATTAATAATTCTAATTCCACAGCTATGTGCTTTTTTTAATAAAGAATCCATCATCTCGCCAGTATCTATTTGACCTTCGTATTTATTAAAAATTAACTTATTTAAAGTGTTATTAAATTTAAACTTATTTTCAACTACATGAAAAACCTCCCCATCAAATAGTGGCCTAATAAGATTATTTACTCGATCTAGATTATCGATAGATAAATTGAGTTTTTCTTCTTCATTATGAAGAAAAATTTCGTTTCCTCCAAGCTGTTGATATTTAATCTCCTTGTCCCCTAGAAGCTCTCTTAGCTTGTTTAGCCCAGACACTCTTTTCTTGATTAATTCAAAAACCTCTTGATCAGAGTGTGATTGTAAATCACTTATAATTTCAGTAAGACTTCCAAAACAAGCAAAACCCGCATTTCTTGTACTTGCCCCATAAGGTAGTAGTCCTTTTTCCAGTATTACAATTTTTGAAGCTGGGTGTTTTAATCTTAATTGTAAAGCACAGCTTAACCCCACTATTCCACTTCCTACGATAACAAAATCTATATTAGAAAGCCAGGTTTTATTTTCCCAATAAGAAAATTTCATATGTGCTTTAAGTTAAGTGTTCTTCAATCTGGTTAATTAGATTCAATTTCAAAATCTTCCATAAATTTGGTTGTATAATTCCCTTCAATATATTTTGGATTATTCATTAATTGTCTATGAAAAGGAATTGTTGTTTTAACTCCTTCAATAATAAACTCATTTAACGCTCTTTTCATTTTACTAATTGCTTCTTCTCTTGTTTGAGCGGTTGTAATTAATTTCGCTATCATAGAATCATAATTTGACGGGATAGTATAGCCGGCATAAACATGAGTATCTAGTCTAACTCCATGCCCACCTGGCAAGTGTAAGTTTGTAATTTTTCCTGGTGAGGGTCTAAAATTATTGAAAGGGTCTTCAGCATTAATTCGACATTCTATGGAATGTAATTGAGGGTAATAGTTTTTTCCGCTAATTTCAACTCCTGCAGCAACCAAAATTTGCTCTCTAATTAGGTCAAAATTAATCACTTGTTCTGTTATTGGGTGTTCTACTTGGATTCTTGTATTCATTTCCATAAAGTAGAAATTTCTATTTTTATCTACTAAAAACTCTACCGTTCCAGCCCCTTCGTATTTAATAAATTCGGACGCTTTAACAGCAGCTTTTCCCATTTTCTCTCTTAATTCATCTGTCATAAAAGGGGATGGCACTTCTTCTGTAAGCTTTTGATGTCTTCTTTGTATTGAGCAGTCTCTTTCAGAAAGGTGGCATGCTTTTCCTTTTGAGTCTCCAATAATTTGTATTTCGATGTGTCTAGGTTCTTGAATTAACTTTTCCATGTACATGTCATCATTTCCAAATGCAGCTTTAGATTCCTGTCTGGCAGAATCCCAAGCGTCTTTAAGCTCTGACTCATCCATAACCGCTCTCATTCCTTTTCCACCGCCTCCAGCAGTTGCTTTAAGCATAACCGGATAACCAGTAGTTTTTGCTGTCTTTTCACATTCAGCAAAGTCTTTAATGATTCCGTCGCTCCCTGGTACACATGGCACTCCTGCTGCTTTCATGGTTAATTTTGCAGTTGCTTTATCTCCCATTTTTGAAATCATATCAGATGATGCTCCAATAAATTTAATATCATGTTCCTCGCAAATTTTTGAGAATTTTGCATTTTCAGACAGAAAACCATATCCGGGATGAATCGCATCTGCATTAGTGATTTCTGCTGCTGCAATTATATTTGATATTTTTAAATAAGACTCACTACTAGGGGCTGGACCTATACAAACGGCTTCATCAGCAAATTTAACATGTATACTCTCCGCGTCTGTTACTGAATAAACAGCTACAGTTTTAATACCCATTTCTTTACAAGTTCTAATTATTCTAAGGGCTATTTCGCCCCTGTTCGCAATTAATATTTTTTTGAACATAGTTGGTTTTTATTGTTAATCTATATTAATTGATTAAGAGGGGTCTACTAAAAATAATGGCTGATCAAATTCAACAGGTGAAGCGTCATCTATTAAAATTTTGACTATTTTCCCTGTTACTTCGGATTCAATCTCATTGAAGAGTTTCATAGCTTCAATAACACATAGCACATCGCCTTCTGAAATAGAAGAGCCTACTTCAACAAAATTTGATTTGTCGGGAGAAGGTTTTCTGTAAAAAGTTCCAATAATAGGGGACTTTACAGTTATATATTTTGAGTTTTCATCTTCTTCAACAACTGTATTATCATTTACTACAACGGGAGTTTGTTGCTCAATTATTGGGTTTTGAATAATTGATTGTTGATGTAACGGAAGGGCCTGAACAATTGTTTGCTTTTCGTTTTTTCCAGTCTTAATGGTGATTTTAATATCCTCCATTTCTAGTTTCACTTCATTTGCACCAGATTTTGCGACAAATTTTATTAAATTTTGAATGTCTTTAATGTCCATAATATATATTTTAAATTTTTAATTAATTATTATTATAACTCCACTTGAAATAAATAGAGCCCCATGAAAATCCACCTCCAAAAGCCGCAAATATGATATTATCTCCTTTTTTTAGTTTAGACTCATAGTCATATAAAAGCAAAGGAATAGTAGCGGAGGTAGTATTTCCGTATTTTTCGATATTAAGCATAACCTGATCAGAAGATAGTTCAATTCTATTTGCTGTTGCGTCGATAATTCGTTGATTCGCCTGGTGTACTGCAAGCCATTGAACATCTTCTTTTTTTAGATTATTACGTTTTAAAATTTTTGTGGAAACATCTGCCATATTAAAAACAGCATTTTTAAAAACTGTTTTTCCGTCTTGTTTGATAAACTGCTGCTTGTTTTTTATTGCATGTTCATTTGTCGGGTGGCACGAACCGCCAGACTTTACGCCTAGAAACTCTCTTCCTGAGCCGTCAGTTTTAAGGATTTCGTCTTGCATTCCTAAACCCTCAGTGTTTGGCTCGAACAAAACAGCTCCTGCTCCATCACCAAAAATTATACAGGTAGCGCGATCGGTATAGTCAATCATTGAGGAGTTTTTATCAGCCCCAATAAGTAGCACTTTTTTATAGATTCCAGACTCTATATATCTTGCAGCTACAGACATTCCAAAAAGAAAACTAGAACACGCTGCGTCCATATCAAATGAAAACGCATTAATTGCTCCAATTTTAGATGCGGTATAAGATGCCGTAGAGGCTCCTTGCATATCTGGTGTTGCAGTTGCCACAATTACAAGGTCAATTGTTTTTGGGTCAACATTTTTTTTAGCTAATAAATCTTTTGCTGCATTAATGGCAAGAAATGAAGAGCCTAACCCTTCGCCTTTTAGTATTCTTCTTTCTTTGATCCCTGTTCTTGAAACTATCCACTCATCATTAGTCTCAACCATTGTTTCTAAATCTTTATTTGAGAGAATATGTTCTGGCACATATCCTCCAACAGCAGTTATAGTAGCATTTAATTTAGTCATAGAAATTAACGTTAAACAAATGTGAATAAAAAATATAAATAAAACAAGGAGAAAAAGGTTAAAAATGATCAAAAAACGCCCAAAAGCATCCAAAAATGGTTAAAAATGTCCAAAAATGGTTAAAAACCAATAAATTGCCACAAAAAAAAACACTCAATAAATGAGTGTTTTTTTTGTTAAGTAAGTTAAGAGTACTAAGCTTCAGCTTCTTCTACTGAATTATCAATTAATACATTCCCTCTATAATATAATTTACCTTCGAACCAATGTGCTCTGTGGTATAAGTGAGCCTCACCAGTTGTAGGGCAAGTTGCGATCTGAGCTTCTGTAGCTTTGTAATGGGTTCTTCTCTTATCTCTTCTTGTTTTTGAGATTTTTCTTTTAGGATGAGCCATAATTCTTTTTTATTTATCAGTTACTATTTCTTTTAATTTTTCCCAACGAGGGTCTATTTCTCCTTTGTCTGTTGAAATGTTTACTTTTGGACTTAATTCATTTAATTTATCCAGTATATCAGATTTTAATGTTCCGTCAAGTACGCCTGGATGAATTCTTTTTTGAGGTATAGAAAGAGTTATAAGTTCATATATAAGTTGCTCAACATTAAGTTTGTGCACTTTATGAGGTAAAATTAATACTTCTTCATTCTCATTATTAAATTCTTGTCCAAATTTTACAACTATATCAAAACTGTTATTAACACTCTGTTTAAAGAGCTCATTGGTAATGTCACAATTAATATCAACAGTACCTTTAGATTCTAAATTTAATTCTAATAATGTCGTTTTCTTAACAAGTTTAACCTTAACAACAGCGTTGATGTCGTTAAAATCAATAAAATCAATATTCTGAAAGAACGTATTTTCAATATTGTACTCAAAATCATGAAGACCTAACTTTAGTCCAACAAATTCAATATCGAAATCTTTATTAGGCTTCATTGTTATTTATTTCGAGGGTGCAAATATATAAAATTTCTTTTTATCAGTTAAACTTGCTGTTCTTTTTATTTTTAGGTAAGCTAAAAAAAGTTAAGGCATTACTGGAAAGTTCATTTTCTTGAGTTCTAGTGAGATAGATTTCTATGGCTGAGAACATTGCCTTTTTAAAGGATGTCTCATCGGCTACTCCTTTACCTGCTATTTCAAATGCTGTTCCGTGGTCTGGAGATGTTCTAACTATTTCTAAACCAGACGTGTAATTTACACCACACCCAAAAGAAAGAGTTTTAAAAGGTATAAGTCCTTGATCGTGGTACGCGGCAATAACAGCATCAAAATTCTTGTAATTTCCTGACCCAAAAAAACTATCAGCAGCATAGGGCCCATAAATTAGTTTCCCTTTTTCTTTGGCTTTTTCTAAAGCTGGCTTTAAAACCGTGTCATCTTCATTTCCAATAACTCCATTATCACCAGAATGAGGGTTAATACCCAAAACAGCAATTTTTGGTTTAGTTATGCTAAAATCTTTTTGTAAGGATTCATAAATCCCGTTAATTTTTTTTATTACTAGCTCTTCACTTATTAATTCCTTAATTGCACTAACAGGAACATGTTCTGTTAAAAGCCCGATTTTTAGATTATTGGTAACCATAAACATAAGGCTACTTCCTTCAAACTTGCTGTCTAAATAATCAGTGTGCCCCTTAAAAGTGAAGGTTTCGGATTGGATAGCTTCTTTATTAATAGGTGCTGTAACTAAAACTTGAGTTAAGTTATTTTTAATATCCTTGGCCGCCATTTCTAATGATTTCACAGCAAGCTCACCAATTTTTAAATCACATTTACCAAAATTAATTTCTTGTAAAAAAGTCCACGGTTCTATTATATTCAAACAATCAATAAGTGCTTCATTTGGGGATTTAATAACCTTTGTCTTTATATCAAATTTAAAGTGCTCCTTAAAATAATTCAAATTCCTTAAAGAACAATAAATAACCGGAATGCAAAACTCAAAGATCCTTTTGTCATTGAATGTTTTAAGGACAATTTCAGGCCCAATTCCGTTCATGTCACCAATTGAAATGCCTACTTTTAGTTTTTTATTATTTTCCATCAAAATTCTGATAAATCGTTTAATAATATTCAGTAAATTTAATCAAATAAAATCTACATAATAATGTTTACAGGAATAATTGAAAGTATAGGGGTTGTGAAGGCAATAAATCACGATAAATCAAATATTAATTTTTGTATAAGCAGTGATTTAATTAGCGAATTAAAAGTAGATCAAAGCATTTCTCACAATGGTGTTTGCTTGACTGTCGTAAATCTTGAAAAAGACTCCTACACGGTAACTGCAATTAAAGAAACGCTTGATAAAACTAACCTTGGAAAACTTAAATTAGGGGATCAGCTAAACTTAGAGAGGTGTTTAAAGGTTGGTGACAGGCTGGATGGGCATTTTGTTCAGGGGCATGTAGATCAAATAGCAACCTGCGTTAATGTTGATAATGAAAATGGGAGCTGGGTCTTTACTTTCAAGTATAGCCCACTAAACAACAACATTACTATTGAGAAAGGATCAATAACCGTTAATGGGGTTAGCCTTACTGTTGTAAACTCAAAAGAATCTGAGTTTAGCGTTGCTATAATTCCATATACTTTTGACAATACTAATTTTAATAGCTTTAAAGCTGGAACATTGGTTAACCTAGAGTTTGATGTCTTTGGAAAATACATCACAAAACTATATTCAAAAAAGTAATTTGTAGTTTTATAAAAAACCTAAAAAAAGGCTAAAAAGCTTAAAAAATTGAATAAAACAGCTTAAAATGAGCGTAAAAAATGAAAAAATAGCAAAAAATAGGATTTTTTCTTTTTACAATATTTGCTCATTAATTCTTATTTATTCTTGCCTACTTTTGTATAGTTACTAATTATGAACTTCTAAATAAAATTTTGAATATCTTTGAAATAAAAAAATTATGAAATATATCAAATACACATTTATCGCTTTATTAATTGCTGTTATAGCTTTTTTCTCATACGGAATGTTGTTTCCTTCTAGCCCAGGTGGAATCGTGAGTTTTAACGCTGATAATACTACTTTTGAAGTAGAGTATAGCAGACCATATAAAAAAGGGAGATTAATTTTCGGAAACGAATCTGATGGTGCACTTGTGCCTTATGCTAAATACTGGAGAACTGGAGCTAATGCTGCTACGACATTTTCAACTAGTGAAGACGTTAGTTTTGGAGGAGAGCTAGTAAAGGCAGGGAAATACAGTCTTTATACAATTCCAGGTAAAGATTCGTGGATTATTGCCCTTAATTCTGTTAATGATACTTTTTTTGCTATAGCTGAAGCTGACCAGGCTAATGATGTGTTAAGAGTAACTCAAAACAGTTCTGAGGTTACAGATGTTGTTGAGCAATTTACTATTGACTTTAGTAATGATTCTATCTCAAGTTATATGAACTTAAAGTGGGACAAAACACTTGTTTCTATCCCATTAAAATAAAAAAATCTATATGTTAACTTGGCCAACCTTTAAAAACTTTTTAAAAGTTATTTTATTTGTACTTTTCACGACAGCTGTTATTTATTTTTCTATTGATCTAGTTCAGGAAAAAAATAATTTAATGGATATAGAGGAGTATTCTCCAAACTCTTCATTAGTGGTTGAACAAAACCCTAAATCAAGAGCTAAGTTTCCTTTTGTTGATGTTCATAGTCATCAGTGGAAAATGCCAATTATGGACTTTACTGAACTTGTTGCTGAAATGGATAGTCTTAACATGGGCTATATGATTAACCTTAGCGGCTCTGGTTTTGGCACTTTTGCGGGGAATCAAGACCTTATGGATATCTCACTAACAAAATCAATAGAAAATGTGGAGAGTCAGGGCCTCTCTAATAGGTTTGGGGTTTTCGTAAACGTTGATTTCAACAAAATTGATGATATAGATTTTGCTGAAAATAATGTTCGTATAATTAAAGACGCTGTTAAACAAGGAGCTATCGGTCTAAAAGTTTACAAAAATCTTGGTTTGAATTTAAAAGACGCTAGTGGAAACAGAGTTAAGGTAGATGATCCAAGATTAAACCCTATTTGGGAAGTATGTGGAGAGCTTAAAATTCCAGTATTAATTCACAGCGGGGAGCCTTCTCCGTTTTTTGACCCAATTGACAAATACAACGAAAGGTGGTTACACGCCAGGCAAAAACCTGCTAGCTTTAGAAGCCCTGACAAATACCCTTCCTTTGATGTTGTTATGCAGGAGCAATACAATATGTTTGAAAACAATCCTAATACAATTTTTATCAATGCACACCTTGGTTGGTACGGAAATGATCTAGATAAATTAAGCGAACAGCTCAATAATCTTTCAAATGTTTATACAGAAATTGGCGCAGTGATAGCAGAGCTTGGGCGCCAACCAATAAGAGCTAAAAAGTTTTTTTTAGATCATCAGGATAGAGTGTTATTTGGAAAAGATACTTACAAAAAAAGTGAGTATAATGTTTACTTTAGAATATTAGAAACTGATGATGAATATTTTGATTATTATAGAAAGAGGCATGCTCATTGGAAAATGTATGGGTTAAATCTTCCTGACTCCATTTTAAAAAAATTATATTATAAGAACGCTTTAACGTTGTTTCCAAGTATCCCCTCGGATTTATTTGATGTGAAAAATTAAATGAAAGATACGGTTGTCATATTTCTATGCTTAACTCTTAGCTTAAGTGCAAGTTCTCAAAATTTTGAAGACATAGAGTTCCTTTTGCTAGCCTCTAAAGAAGACCAAAACTTAATTTTTAAAGAATACTTTGGTCCGGTTGTTAGCAGTGTTAATTACGGAATGGCTAGCGGCTGGTATAATACCGCAAAAACCCATAAGAAGTTAGGCTTTGACATTACCTTATCATTAAACTCTTCTTTTATTCCTACTTCTGCAGAAACCTATTCAACCTCAGGGCTTACTAGCATTAGCTCTTCTTCAGAACAACTGCCTACTGTGCTTGGCGGCAGCACAAACGAAACAATGTCTATCAGCTTGTTTGGCCAAGGTTCTGTCCCAGAACTAAATGCTTCTTTCATAGCTCCATCAGGAATTAAAGATGACTTGCCATTAAGCATCATTGCAACCCCTAGTGTTCAAATAGCGCTCGGGCTTCCATACAAAACAGACCTAATAGTTAGGTATATCCCTGTAAGATCAAATAAAAATACGTCCGTTGGCTTAAAAGGAATTGGCATAAAACACAATCTACTTCAGCACTTTGGTCCTGCCGACAAGATACCACTTATTGACCTATCGTTATTGGCCGCATACAGTACGTATTCGATTGATTACAATATTCAGAAAACCTCTAATTTAGATGGGGCTAACCAGCAGGCACTAATCAGTATGGATAGTTATGTAATTAAACTAATTTCTTCCATTGATATTAAGTTATTGAATCTGTATGCTGGCTTGGGATACTCAAGATCTATTTCAGATTTAAAAATTCTAGGATCATACAACTTGCCATATACTATTGCTGATACATCAGAGCAAATCATCGTTAACGTAAGTGATCCTTTAATTGTTAATTGGGACAAAGAATCTATTAGCGGGAATGCGGGTATTAGCTTTAAATTACCTGGGATAAAAATCTTTGCAGACTACACTGTTCAAAAATACAATTCTGTTTCGGTTGGAATATCTTTAAGTGTTCGGTAGAATATTAAGATTTATTTATTTCTTTTTTTAGCTCTTTAATTCTACTTATTCTCATTGATGTTTTAAGGTCAGGGTTATGCCCTTCATTTTTAAAATCTCTACTAACTCTTTTTTGAAGCTGATGTAACTTGTGTGCTAATTTTCCTTTTAAAGTCATGCTGAAAGATTTATAGTTATATAATAATAACTACAAGATCAGCTTAATTATTGCCTTTTAATTTAAACAAGCTTGACAATAATATAATTGGCTCCCAATTCTTGGTTGATGAGGAGTAAAATATATGTCTTGTGCTTTTTGGCGTAAGTAGGTTGTTCGTTTCTCCGTGTTTAACAATTTGATTTTTAGTTATTTTCTCTTCATAGTCGGTCTTAATTTGATCTGAACTATAATCTAAAAGTGTAACGGGGATTTGCTTGTACCCAAGTTTCTTCAAAGCAAAGTATCTGTGGTGTCCGTCAATAATTACAAATGACTTACTACAGCACAAAATTGAAGAAATAATGATGTCATTATTATTAAAAGATTCAATATATTTTATAAGCTTATTTGCTTTTGGTTCAATTATTTGCTCGTGAGTGATTAACTTTTCAACATTGATTAATTTAACTCCGGTTATAATTTTCTTGTCAAATTCTACAGAATGCATAGCTTTTAATTTTATTTGTTATTGCGGCATCAAATCTAGTTCTTTATCTGGAATTCTCAAATAACTTTTTTGTTTTATTTTTTCCATTTGATCGAGCTGGTCTTGACCAAATTCTGACTTATTGGCGTTAAAAATCACTCTCCATATTTTTCCTTTTTTAGACTCTGAGATATACAAAGAGCCATCAGGTCCTTGCGCTAGGCCCATGGGTCTATATTTAGAATCTTCCATTTGCGTAACAAGGTCAGTTCCGGTAAACCCATCTGCAAAAACTTCCCAATTCCCTTTAGGTTTACCATTTTCAAATGGAATAAAAGCTACGATATAACCTGCTTGAGGATATGGTGACCTATTGGTTGAGCCGTGAAAGGCAATAAAGGCTCCGTTTTTATACCTTTCAGGAAACTGATTTCCTGTATAAAACATCAAATCGTTAGGCGCCCAATGTGCGGGGAGACCCATGATCGGGTCTGTATAACCTTTAGCCTCTTGGTTGCCTTTACCACCATACTCTGGGGCCAACATTCTTTTATTTTTAAAATGGTCGTAGTAAGTGTAGGGCCATCCAAAATCATCGCCTTCTTTAATAAGCATAAACTCTTCAGATGGTAAAACACTGTTTTGCCATTTACTGTAGTAGTCTGGAGCGTGGCCATGAAGGTAGTCCCTTCCGTGATTTACAGCATAAAGGTTGTCTTCTTTTTCGTTCCAGGAGATCCCTACAATACTTCTAAGACCTGTAGCGAATCTTACTCCGTCAGACTGTCTTTGGTCTAATTTATTTTCATCAAATTTCCATACTCCACCAAGAATATTTAGTTGTGAGCAAGGGAACTCTCCTTTTACAACAGCATCTGGATCGCCTGCCGTTAATCTTAAATCTTCACACGAGTTTGTTGGAGCGCTAAATGTAACATACATGCCTCCTTTATTATCAAAAGCTAATGACTTTGCATTGTGCCACCTAATAGGGTATTCGTCAACCATGATAACCTCTGGCTTCCCTTTTGGAATAAGATTTCCTTCATCTAGTTTTTGTCTATAAACAACTAATTCAGAGCTATAATATAAATATCCATTATGGATTTTCATTTCTGTTGCAAACCTTCCGTCATTTGGATAATCACCAAACCTCT